>FR893363.1 GCA_000433315.1 Firmicutes bacterium CAG:345
GGCGGGAATGCCGAGTTTGCTTTGCTTGATACTTCCGCGCTTCACTACTATTCCGCAGTAAACGTAAAAATGCCTTGCAATCAGCTTGGCGATACGTTTGAAATGCAGTTGCTCACCGAAAGCGTTTTGGACGAAACGCGCTATAAAGAAACGGTAGAAGAAATTTTTGAGTATTACGTACAAAAAGATTTTGCCGACGACGTTGCAAAAGTGGTTTTATTTACGGTCGCCGCGATGAAAGACTCTTCGTATTTTGGTAGAACTATTAGGGCGCTGTTTGAAAATACAAAAACTGTTGATGAAAAGATAGAAGTTGTATTAAAACTGAATAACGCCTTTACCAAGAATGTCGAGTGGCAAAACTATTTTGTATCGACGGCAAAAGAATTGTTTGAAGAAAGCGCAAGTGAAATAAAAATCGATAATGCGATTTATAAATCGTCGGTGTTGAATCCGCTCAGAAAAGCACTTAGGATAAACGACTTTGAATACGTTTCCGCCTTTGCAAAAGAAATGAAACAAACGGAAGACGACGATATTGTTTATGAAGCGCTTTTAAGTGCAGGTTTTACCGTTGACGCCGTTTTAAGCGTTGTTAACGTGGTTGCGGATTTTGCCGAGAAAGTTGTAAACAACGAAGAAATTTACTCGGATTCCGATCTCGGCAACGCTTTTAATAACGTTAAACGGAATTTGTGGAAACTGAACAATATGCTCGGTGTAGAGAGCCTTTCGGAGTATACGCTTAAAGACGATTATAACGAAGATGAATTTTTCAATGCTTACGCCACGCTTAATTCGGAGTTGAAATCGGTGACAAAATACGAGAAATATGCGCCTAAATCCTATGCCGCAATCAGAAAGTTTATAGAGATTTACGAGCCGATTCACGATTTGTTGTCTATTGAGCGCAGCGCGTCTTCTCATCCCGAAAAAATTACTAAAAAATACGTTGACGAGCAGATTGCACGCGGCAAATATAAAGACGTAATTTGCGATTTATTCGTAAAACTGCAATACGATTTAAGAGATATGCTTAACGCCGAACCTATGACGTCTGCACACGATTTACTCGTTATGGCAAAAGATAAAGGCATTCTCGACGGCAAGCAAGAATCCGCATTACATAAACTTCGTATGTGCAGAAACGGATTGCAACATCCGGAAAAGTCGCAAATACGTTTCTATAAAGAAACGATTGAAATTTGGCGCGATATAGTATTTTCAGTAAAGGGGGAACGCAAATGAGCCATCAGGTACAAATAGACTACGAGGCGATAGCGATAAGATGCGAAAGCATTTGCGAAGTTGACGAAAAGCAGATCGCCGAACTCGATCAGATACTTTCTGGCATAGAAAACGGCTCGCAAAGCTTACAGAATAGTCAGACGGCGGCATTACAACAATTGATTGTAGAAGAACGAGATTCTCTCGCTGGAAAAATCGAAAACTTAAAAGCGCAGGCAAAAGAAGTAGCGAAAAAAGGTGTTGTAAGCGGTGATAGCGACAGATTAAGACTGAATTCTGCCGATAACGTGGATAAAGCGGCGCAAGAGTTGCAAAATCAAGTAAACGAGTTAGCTGCTAAGAGATTAGTCGAAATGCGTGCGCTTTATCAAGGTTTACTTGAAAGCAGTATCGAAGAAAATCAAAAAAGATTGAGAAAAAAAGCAAACGGAGTCGTTACAATCCCCGCCGAGATCCAAAAGCTTCTCGATTCCATTCAGGACGAAACGGAAAGGCAGTTTGCTTACTTTGCATATTTGAAAAACGATACGCTTTCGGGCGATGATCTAATCAGAGCGGGCAGAGAACTCAAAAACGAAACTTATGAATCGCGTATCGAAAAAGAGCGTGAAAAGATTCGCCGCGAACTTGAAGCCGCACGACTTGAAAAGACTATCATCGATAAAGTCGTAACCGAGAACAAAACGCTTTCCGAAATAAGATCGGTGGCAACAGAAGAAATCGTAGGCGAAAAAATCCGTCAGAAGTCGTTGAAAATCATAATGTCGGCGATAACCGCCCGCGGATTTATCGTGGATAAAAAGAATATAAAAATCAAACGCGACACAAACGAAGTGATTTTGGTCGGGCTGAAAGCAAGCGGCGAAAAGGCGGAATTCCACGTGTTTCTGGACGGTAAATTTATTTACGACTTCCGTGGATACGAAGGACAGGCGTGCCAAAAGGATATACAGCCTTTTCTGAACGATTTAGAAGAAGTTTATGGTTTACACGTTACCAAAACGCAGGAAATATGGAGCAATCCCGATAAAATATCGTCAATGAAGTACCAAACGGTAAAAACGAACACAAATAAGAGGTGAAAATAATGGCATTACAAACAACGTTTAACAGGTTAAAACGCGAAGTCGGTATAAAGAGATGCGTAATACTCGATGGCAACGTCGGCGACGTGTATCTTAACGACAAAAAGCAAATCGTCGATTTGAAACAATATCTTACGTATATGCTCAAAGGTATGGAATACGACGACGTTTTGTATTGGGATCGTATCGACGGCATAGACGGAGACGTTTCAAGGCTTTCCGTAATCGATGAAGTCGAAGTTGAAGGCGACGCTTATCCCTTTGATGATGACGAAGAAAATCAACCGCAAGCGGAAGAAAAAACGGGAAGCGGTCAGTTCAAAGAACCCGCTGAGATTTTCAATATCGTATTCAAAAACTTGAAGAAGCCTAACAGAAAAACTGCTTTCGTGCTGAATTGGGCGGATTATCTCTTTTCAAGCGGCGGACAATTACCGCCCGACGAGAGAAAACTTATCACAATGCTCGGGAAAGCGATAAAAGACAAAAAAACGGAATATTTGTCCGCCGAAGTAAACGAAAGCACGGTTATTCTCATTACGAGCAAACTTGCAATGTTTCCAATTTCTTTCTATCAGGGCAACCCTGAAGTCGCTTGTCTTACTCTTTCAAAACCCGACAGAGAAGAACGCGCTAAAATGATGGAAAAAATCGAGAGCGGATTTGACGTAAAACTTAAACCCGGCGAAACGCTCTTGACTTCGGATAAATTTAACGAATACGTCGATATGCTTGACGATTTTACCAACCGTGAAATCGTTCAGATGGCACGCCTTTCGAGAAAAGAAGGCAAAATGCCGTTCGAGCAGTTGTACTTGCTGTTTAAGTACGGCGAAAAAGACAATCCTTGGGAAAAACTCGATTATAAATCGGTTAAAAACATCAAAAAGATTTTAAGCGAACGTGTAGTCGGTCAGGAAGAGGCTATCGAAAAGATTGAAAAAGTCGTTGTTAAGGCTTATATGGGACTGACGGGAATACATAAATCGTCTTCTCGTTCCGCTCCGAAAGGCGTGCTGTTCTTTGTCGGACCTACTGGCGTAGGTAAAACCGAACTTTCAAAGGCGCTTGCAAAATTCCTTTTCGGCGACGAACAGGCTTGTATCCGCTTCGATATGTCGGAATATGCGCAGGAAAACAGCGATCAGAAACTTATCGGCGCGCCTCCGGGATACGTCGGTTATGAAGAAGGCGGGCAACTTACCAACGCCGTAAAAGAAAAACCGTTCAGTATAATTTTGTTTGACGAAATCGAAAAAGCGGCAAAACCTAATCCGAGAATTCTAGATATTTTTCTGCAAATTCTCGAAGATGGCAGACTTACCGACAGCAAAGGCGAAACGGTTTATTTCAGCGAAAGCGTAATTATCTTTACGTCTAACCTCGGAGCGTCCGAAGTGTCGTCTAACGGTTCTAATGAAGAAGTGGCGGAAGAGTTTATAAAAATCGTTAAAAACTACTTCGATAACGAAATCAAACGTCCCGAAATTCTCGGTCGTATCGGTTACAGCAATATCGTTCCGTTCAACTTTATTAAAGACAGGGAGTTCAGCGTAAAAATCGCGAAATCGAAACTTCGTCCCGTTCAGAAAGCAATATCAGAAAAATATCGTATCGACCTTGAATTTGAAGACGAACTTAAATTTATAGATTACGTTCTCGGCGGAGCGGACAGCAGTAAAGGCGGTCGAGATATTCTTAACGCAATCAACGATAAATTGCTTGACGAACTTGCTATGTTTATGTTTGAGAATAAAGAAGAATTGCCGTCGATGAAAGGCTCGAAAATCGTAGTAAAAACAACGAAAAATGGGCTTGAATTTGATTTTGACAATGATTAAGTTCAACGTTGCGAGTATAAACCGTTGTACGGAAACGGAAGGTCCGCACAAAAGATTATGTATATGGTTTCAGGGTTGCGATATTCATTGCAACGAGTGTTGTAACCCTGATTATCAGCCGTTTATTGCGCGCCATATTATGTCGATCGACGATATTATTTCGGTAATTAAAAAGTCGATTGACGAATTTGGTATCGAAGGTGTAACGTATTCCGGGGGTGAGCCGACTTGTCAGCAGAATCTTCCAAGTTTAACCGACGAAATAAAGAAACTCGGACTTGGAATTATATCGTTTACGGGCAGAAAATACGAAGAGGTTTCAGACTTGCTTGCCGGCATAGACCTTGTGCTTGATGGCGCATATGTTTTGGAAGAAAAAGAAACAAAACGTAGGTTACTCGGCTCGGTAAATCAACGCATTTTGTGTTTAACAGATAGATACAAAAACGATGTTTCTTGGTTCGATACGGATAAAAATGGTAAATCCGTAGAAGTGAATTTGTCGGGCAAAATTGTATTCAATGGAGATAAAATCTGATGGATAGAGTTGTTGTATATCAAAAAATGTGCGAACTTGAAGTTAAAATACGTTATCATTTTAACGATATTGCGTGGCTTTCAAAGGCGACGAAGTCGGAAAAAATAGAAGTTTCCGGAGAAGGAAAGAATCATAGCGAATACACTAACGACGGGCTTGCAACAATCGGAGATACCGTGTTGAAATCTGTTATTGCCGATTATCTCTATCGGAAAGGAATAACTACAAAAGGTGAGATTACGCGGATAAAAAGTAAACTTGAAAACAATGAAGTTATACTTTATGTAAAAATGCTTGCATATTAAAAGTTAAAGTTCCAATGATGTTTATACAAGAAGGTGATAATTTTAATTCATTTGAAAATGATATTAAAAAAGATAATAAAATTAGTGCTTCTGTTCAATTGTCAAAAATTTATCTCAATAAAATTTTAGATGATTACGATACTTTAATAGATACCTTTATTCAAAATAAGGATAATATGTCATCGGAAATGATAATCTCTTATTTAGAACAATACGAAGGATAAGTAATAATTTTTTATAAACCTACATTATTTAAGAAGTTTTGTTTAAAATATATGTGTAGGAGCGTATTATGTGTACAGCTATTAATTTTAAAACAAAAAACATGTATTTTGGACGAACACTTGATTATGAATTTTCTTATGGAGAGAAAATAACAATAACGCCGAGAGAGTATGAATTTAAATTCAGACATCTCGGCGTTAATTCTAATCACTATGCTATTATTGGAATGGCTCATGTTTTTGAAGACTATCCTTTATATTATGAAGCGGCTAATGAAAAAGGATTAGCTGTTGCGGGATTGAATTTTGTCGGCAATGCTTATTATAGGAAACCTTCTTTGAAAAAGAATAATGTGGCACAATATGAATTAATACCATGGATTCTAGCTAATTTTTCCTCGGTTGCTGAAGTTAAAAAAGCTTTGAAAAATATCAATATCACCGATGATGAAGTGAATGAAAAATTTAAATGTGCTTCTTTGCATTGGTTGATTTCTGATCTGAATGAAGCGATAGTTGTGGAATCTACTTCAAAGGGAATTAAAGTCTATGATAATAAAGTCGGTGTTTTAACAAATAATCCGCAATTTGAATATCAGATGTTTAATTTGAATAACTACCGAAATTTATCTATTTGTGATCCGGCTAATAGTTTTAGCGAAAAGATAGATTTAAATAGATACAGTCGTGGAATGGGTGGAATTGGTTTGCCTGGTGATTTATCCTCGATGTCCCGTTTTGTCAGAGTGGCTTTTCATAAGTTGAATTCAAAATGTAATGATGATGAAATTTCTAGTGTCAATCAGTTTTTTCATATTATGAATTCTGTTTCACAGACAAGAGGATTATGTGCGGTTAATGATAATTATGAAATAACAATCTATACTTCTTGTATCAATTTAAATGAAGGAAAGTATTACTATACCACTTATAATAACCATCAGATCAATATGGTTGATCTTCATAAAGTTGATCTTGATCAAAAGGATTTAGTAACCTTTAAATTTCTTGATGAAGAAAATATCAATATAGAAAATTAAGCCTTTGTTTTTATTTAAAACATTTATTTTTTATGTTACATTAATAAAAGAAAGGTTATTAAATCATGGAGATTATTGCTCGCAGATTATTTTCGCCAATATATATTTATTTTGATATTGCTTTTTTGGTGTTGTTTTTAGGTTTGCTCATCTATAAGAAAAAATATATGACAGTTGTTGTAGGATTATTAGCGGGAGTTTTATATTTTTTGGTTGATTATGGAATATTTCATCTTCTTTTACATACGAGAACAATTCCTGAAGGACATAGTTTATTTTGGGTTTTGCTCTGGATGTCATTAAGTTATGGGTTTACTAATTTTACATGGATTTGGTTATGGATATCTAAAGATAAAAATCTTTTTGCATGGTCTTTTTTAATTGTCTTGTGGTGGTTTTGTTGCCCACTTTTAACTAAATTAGTTCCCGGATATAGCGATAATATGATAGTTATTCAAAGAACTACGGGTGAATATCATTCATATATGGCTTTGATTTTAGCTGTTGGATATTTAGGTGTTATAATTTTCAATTTAATTCAAAAAGAAAAGAAGAATAAAATTGATATCCCATGGATATTAGCCATTGGAATTCTAGTACAATTATCATGGGAATTAGCTTTATTAATCGGCAATATTCGTTCGGCTGGAATGGATTTTGAAAATAAATTGCAGACACTTTGTATAAATTCACTTTTAGAAACCAATTTAGGAATGCCATATATTTATGCAATATTCATCGCTTATAATTCGCGTTTTACTGAACAGCTCAAAAAAAGAGAAAATACTTTAACATTTATGCAAAGTCTTAATGAAATCAATGGCTTGAGTTTAAAAAATCATTGAAGAAGGTGTCATATGGAAAAATTAGTTACTAATTATCATACACATACAAAAAGATGTGGACATGCTTATGGAGAAGATGAAGATTTTGTTTTAAGCGCCATAAAGTATGGCATAAAAGAATTAGGCTTTAGTGATCATATTTCTTTCAAAAATATATCTGCCCCATATATGAGACAGGATAGAAGTATGTTATCGGATTATATTTCTTCAATTTCTCATCTGAAAGAAAAATATAAAGATAAAATTAAAATTCATTTGGGCTTTGAAGCTGAATATATTGAAGAGTTCGTTGAAGATTATAAAGACTTATTAAATAATCATTCCATCGAATATTTAATATGTGGCCAACATTGTTTTATAAAAGATAATAAGCAAGTTTTTTATAACAGTTTTCCGCATGATGAAAAGATGATTGAAAAATATGGAAAAGATGTTGTAAAAGCAATTCAAAGTGGCTTATTTAAATATATTGCTCATCCGGATCTTTTTATGAATGCTTATCGTGTTTGGGATGATAAAGCTAAAGAAGTATCAAGAAAAATAATTGAGGAAGCTTTGAAGTATAATGTTCCTTTAGAAATCAATTGCAATGGTATTAGATATCATTATGAAAAACAAAAGGTTAGTGCTTCAGGAAGAGTTTTAGAAAACTATTATCCATGTGTTGAATTTTGGAAAATGGTTAAAGACTATGGGGCTTTAGGAATTATTGGCGTAGATGCCCATATAGAGAAAGATTTCTTGGATGGCGTTACTGAAGAAGCTTTGTTTTTTGCTAAACAAAATGGAATTAAGTTGGTTAGTTTTTTAGATATTGAATCAAAGATATGAGGTGAAAAATGAAATATACTTTAATAACAGGAGCAGCAAGCGGCTTAGGAAAAGAATTAGCGAGAATTTATGCTGAAAATGGAAATAATCTTTTACTTATAGATTATGATGAAGAAAATCTGAATAAGGTTAACGAAGAATTAAAAGAAAAATATAAATCTTTAGATTTTAAAATATATTGTTGTGATTTAAGCAATATTGATAATATTAAAGAAGTTTATAAAATTTCTAAAGAACATGATATGTTCATAAATAATCTTGTCAATTGTGCTGGTTTTGGCGATTGTAAAGATTTTAAAGACATGGACTTAGATTTACAGCTGAAGATGGTTGAGGTTGATTGCAGTGCTGTTTTAGCTTTTTGCCGTCTATTTGTCGATGATATGATAAAAAATAATGAAGGACATATTATCAATGTTTCTTCAATAGCTGGTCTTTATCCTGGGCCATATATGTGCACTTATCATTGTTGCAAAAGTTTTGTCTATAGTTTTTCAGAAGCTTTAAGTTATGAACTTAGAAAGACAGATATTAAGGTATTAACTTTGTGTCCAGGTCCTTTCAATTCTAAATTTGTGGACAAAGCTCATAATGGTTATACATTTAAGTTAAAAAAGCCACTTGATGCGGTCGATGTTGCAAAAATCGCATATAAAAAATCACAGAAGGGAAAAGATTTATACATCATTGGTTTTAATAATAGAGTTCAATATTTTTTCTCCCGTTTTGTTCCTCATTCTTTTATTTTAAAAACCAGTGCAAAAACAATAAAAAAAGATGCTTAAAATTATCTTGATTAAATAAATTTCAATTTTTATAAAAAGATTTAAATTTATGCACTACAAGAAAGGCAACTTACTATGGACAACATTGAAAGCGACAACGAAAAGAAAGTTAAATGGATTAGAATAAAAAGATTTAGCAGTAGGAGTATTATCATTGCTGCGGTATTATCAGTATTTTTTATTTTTATCTCTATTAAAGGGATTTTAGATTTTAAAGCGTTAGAAGCTAATACCGAACAATTGATAGCCTGTGAAAATGTGGCTAAAGATATAAGAAGTGCATCGGATTTATTGACAAATGATGTTCGTCTATTCGTAATGACCAGCGATAGAAAATATACGGATTCTTGTTTTGAAGAAGCTAATATTACAAGATCGCAGGAAAAAGCAATTGAAAAATTTGAATCGATGTTTCCTGATAATATCTTTATTACAGATTTGAATAAAGCCGTGAGTGAATCAGAAAAATTAATGCAAACCGAATATTATTCGATGAGACTTATCTGCGATGTTGGGGGATTTGATAAAACAACCTTAGATGCTGAAATAATCAATGTTTCTATTTCTAAAGAAGATAATAGTCTTGCTAATGATGAAAAAATAGTCAAAGCACAAAATTTAGTCAGCAATAGAAATTATGAAGAATCTAAAAACACGATAATTTATAATCTCGATATTTGTTTAGATGGTATTGTCTCTTATACAGAAAACAGACAAAATTATTATATTACTGTATTTAAAGATGTTTTTATTAAATTAGAAATAGGGTTATTTGTTCTTATTGTAATTTTATTAACGAGCAGTTTTATCGTTAGAAAACTTATAGTTAAACCTCTTCTTACATATAATGAAAGCATTGAAAAAGATCAAGTCTTTCCAGTTATCGGTGTAGTTGAGCTTCAGACATTAGCTGAAAATTATAATAAAGTTTATGAAGACAATCAAGAAACACAAAGACTTATTCGCCATGATGCTGAACATGATGCTTTAACAGGTCTGTTGAATAGAGGTTCCTTCAATAAAGTTTTACCAATATATTTAAATGGTGAAGTTCCATTTTCTTTGATTCTTTTGGATATTGATACTTTTAAATTTTATAATGATAATTATGGTCATCAATTGGGAGACAAAGTTATCAAAAGAGTTGCCAGTCAACTAGAAAATATATTTAGTACAAAGGATTATGTTTTCCGTATTGGCGGTGATGAATTTGCAATCATTGTTGTTGAAATGCCTTCAGCAAATAAAGATTCAATTTCTGAAAGATTAGAAAAATTGAAGATTGAGCTCATTAAATCCGAAAAAGATCTTCCTCCGGTAACAATTAGCGCCGGTATTACTTTCTCTGATTATGAAGGAGAAAATAAGATGGATGTATTTAGACAGGCGGATGAAGCTTTGTATTTTTCTAAAGAACATGGAAAGAATAGTTATTCATTTTATGATGATTTAAAGAAAGATAAATAAGAAATGGTCTTGATGAAATATTCAAGGCTTTATTTATGGGAATTTATGAAGAACTTATTAACTATATTTATATGTTTATTTATTAGTATTTTGTTTTGCAATTCTTGCAAGAGCAACAATAATTTAGAAAGAAAAGTCAATGAAATAGTTTCAAGTTATAATGAAGATGAAAGTCTTAGTTTTCAAAATTATCTTTCTTATAGTTTTAATGTACCGGTAATTTTCGAAGATGATATTTATGAATTTGAATATTCTGATCATAGAGTAAATATTTCTGCGAAAGATAAAAAAGTTTTAATCGGAGAAGTTAAGAAAGATGATGATATTAATTATTTCGATAATGTTGAGAAGTTGAAAAAACAAGATTTATCTGTTGGTTCAATTGTTGAAACTAAGGAATACTATTTAGGAAGTAATAAAGGTGGAGCAACTTACAAAATAATTACGGATGATAAACCTTTTTCTATTCCGCTTGATAATGGTTTATTTGCTGAAATTATTCCTCAATATAGGGCTTTTTCAATAGAAAGTCTTGGAGTTAAAGGAAATGGAAAAGATGATGATTCTGAAATAATCAATTATATTTTTCAAAATATAGGACAATATGATGTTTCCTATCTTATATTTGAATCAAAAGAATATTTATGTTGCCATAATATTAATTTATATCAAAATGAAAATTTATCTTTATTAGGAAACGATTCATATTTAGTTATAAATGATCAATATGATGATGAAGTTTATCATGAATTTTTCTTCAGTGTCGCTTCTTGTGAAAAGTTATTATTCTCTAATATTAATATTACTTATAATTTCTCTGAGACTATGAATGGAATAAAAACTCAATTAGGAATTTTCAATTCACAAAATATTGAATTTTATCATTGCCAATATGTTATTCCTGAAACTGTTTTAAAAAGTTTAGCAAAAGATAGAGAATTTACAAATTTTGATTGTTATACCAATTGGGAAAACATAATTATTAATAATTGCAAATTTGAAAATGTCTGTGATGCTGAAGCTGGTGGAAGTTTATGGATTCGGGATTTTCACAATCTTGGAAGTAAAGATATCAAGGTTTTAAATTCTAGTTTTCATAAAATTGCTCACGATGAACTCATAGCTGTTTTTATGGGAAGCATCGAAAATGTTTTGATAAAAAATAATAAGTTTAAAGTAGAAGATGAAGGCGTTTCTTCAAGTGTAATGAATTTTTCCTTTGGTTCTTTTGCTTCTTCACAAAAAGCAAATAATATTGTTTTTGAAAACAATGAAATCGATTGTTGTTCAACAGGTGGTTTAATTTGGGTCAGAAAAGCTACTGGTGTTAAAATTAGAAAAAATAAGATTAAAGCGCATATAAGTTCGAAAACAACTGATTCTTTTCGCTTAATTGAAGCCTCTTCTAATGGTGAAGAAACTAATAAAATTGATTTGATTGAAGAAAATGAAATCATCTTTGATTCGAATAAAAAGAATCTAGATAAACAGATTCATATTATAAAAAATGCTGACATCGTACAAAATAATGTCATTACTACCAATTTTAGAATTACCGATTTATTCTTAAATTGTAATGTCTTAAATAGAAATGTCTGCAATATCAATTCAGATTCAGAATTTATTGTTTACAATGTGTTAAAAGAATGTAAGAACAATGTTTTCAATTTGAATGTTAAAATCGGCACTGTATTCCGTTATTATGGATGTGGATTTTCTCAAAGTATAAATATAAAAAATAATATTATTAAATATAATTATAAAGAAAACGAAGAAGATATTTCTTATATCATCATGTTAAACGATATGAATATGAATGATAATATTATTTATTTTGAAAACAATATTGTTGAAACAGATGCAATCGGTAAAAAGAGCCGTTTTCTATTTTTAGCGCCGAGCGATGAAATTCAAACATTTTATTTCCGAAATAATATTGTAGGAAATTATAAAACTCCAGCTAATGACTATTTAAAAAATGTTGAAGTAATACGTTCCTAATAAATCTGTTTGATCCATTTATTTAAATAATTTTTAGGAGAACAACCGATAATTTTGGAAAATAATCTTGAAAAATAGTTATAGTCTTCAAATCCTAATTTTTCGGATATTTCACTTAAAGAGAGTTCGCCGATTATTATTAATTCTTTAGCTTTTTCAATCTTTAGAGTATTGAAATATTTTAATATTGTTTTACCGGTATCTTTTTTAAATATTTTTTCACAGTATTCTGAAGAGAAAAAGGTCAAATTTTCAATATCTTTAAGAGTTATTTTTCCATATTTATTTTCTTTTAAAAAGATAATTATTTTTTCTGTAAGTGGAGAACAAGAAACTTTAGTTTGATAAGATAATAATTTTTCTATTATGTTTATAAGCAAATTAGAAATTTTGGTTGTTGATGATGTCATAGCGCTAATCATTTCATCATAATATAAAAAAGCTAGTTTTAATTCATTATCTATTATATTTTTTAAATATGTTGGAAAATCTAATTTTTCTTCAATAAGAAAATTAAAACTGATGTAATTTGTTTTTGAAGTTTGGACTTTTCTTTCTCTTTGTTGACCATATTTTATAAATATCGCATCATTTGTTTTTAATTCGATGACTTTATTATCGACAATATAAGTTAAACTGCCATCTAAAACAAATGTCAGTTCATAAAAATAGAGGATGTGCGAATTGATAGGAGGGATATTTTTTCTTTCTCTATTGTGCTTATGATATATTATTTTCAAGTTCATATTAGTTCTCTTTTGTGCTAAATTTCTTATATTTAAACGGTTTCATCCATGTTTTTTAGCATATTTTGTACTATATAATTAAAGTATAAAAGAGTTGATAAAACTTGTCAAATAAGGAGTGAATATGATTAGATTATGTGCATTTAGCGATGAATATGGAAATAAGTTAGAAGAGCAGATTGAAGGACTTAAATTAAATAATATTCATCTTATTGAAATTAGAAATGTCGATGGAAAAAACGTTTTGAATTTCACTGATGAAGAAGCAAAATATTATTATGAAGAATTATTAAAAAATGATATCAGAGTTTGGTCGATCGGTTCTCCATTAGGGAAAGTTGATATTGATGTTGATTTTGAAGAATATAAAAATACAGTTTTAAAAAGACTTTGTGAATTAGCTAATATATTCCAAACTTCGAGAATAAGAATGTTCAGCTTTTTTAAAGCCTATGAAAAGAAAGATGAAGTAATAAAAAAACTTCAAGAGATGGTAAATTTTGCAAAAAAATATAATGTTGAACTCTATCATGAAAATGAAAAAGATATCTATGGTGATAGTTTAGAAAGAGTTTTAGAATTAAAGCAAAATGTCCAAGGTTTAAAATTTGTTTATGATCCTGCAAATTTTATTCAATGTGAACAAAATCCTGATAAGACCATCGATTCTTTATTTGATAAAATGGATTATTTTCATATCAAAGACATTATTGAAGGAAGCGGAGAAATAGTTCCGGCGGGAAAAGGCGATTGCAAAATTGATAGAATTTTAAAATTAATCGACAACAAAAATGTCACTTTGACTATTGAACCTCATCTTTCAGTTTTTCCTGGTTATTCAGAAATTGATAAGACAGAATTAAAAAATAAATTTGTTTATAAAAACAATAAAGAAGCTTTCAATGCTGCCTGTTTAAATTTAAAAAATCTTTTGAAAGAAAAAAATTATACCGAGTATAAAGATGGATTTATTAAAAAATATGTAAGATATGGCGTTATTGGTTTAGGTAATATGGGAAGTGGACATATCGCCAATTTTATGAAAGAAGGCAATATTCCTTTTGGTGAAGTTGTTGCTATTGCTGATAGAAAGCAAGAAAAAATCGACAGAATAAAAAATCTTTACCCTAATCATACTTTTGAATGTTATTTAGAAGGCAGTGAATTGATAGAGCATGGAAATGTAGAAGCTGTAATTATCGCTGTACCACATTATCAACATCCGGAATTAACAATTTTGGCCTTGAAGAAAAATATCAATGTAATCTGTGAAAAACCAGCTGGAGTTTATACTAAACAAGTTAAAGAAATGATCGAGGTCAGCAAAAATTCACACGCTTTATTTATAATGATGTTCAATCAAAGAACAAATTGTGTCTATAGGAAAATGCGAGAAATTGTTACCGGTGGAGAAATAGGTGAAGTAAAAAGAGTCAATTGGATTATTACGGATTGGTATCGTTCACAAAGTTATTTTGACAGCGGAGATTGGAGAGCTACTTGGGAAGGCGAAGGCGGTGGAGTTTTATTCAACCAAAGCCCACATCAATTGGATCTTTTGGCCTGGGTTGTCGGTATGATGCCAAAAAGACTTCAAGCTTTTTGTCATTTTGGAAAATGGCATAATATTGAAGTTGAAGATGATGTTACCTGTTATTTAGAATATGAAAATGGTGCTACAGGCGTTTTTGTTACCAGTACCGCAGATGCCCCTGGAACAAACAGATTTGAAGTTTTAGGAACAGGCGGAAAGATTGTCTGCGAAAACGATAAATTGAAACTTTATAAAAACGAGATTGATGAAAGAAAATTTAATCAAGAATATAAAGGTGGGTTTGGTTCACCAAAATTTGAAGAAATTGAAGTTGAAACAGATGGAGAAAATTTACAACATACGGGAATTTGCCGTAACTTTACCAATGCTATATTAGGAATTGAACCATTGTTTGTCGATGGCAAAGAAGGTTTAAAAAGCGTTGAATTGATGGATGCAATGTTGATGTCTACTTGGCTAAATAAGATGATTGAACTTCCTATAGATGATGAAAAGTATTATGAACTTTTATTAAAACAAATAAAAAATTCTAAAATACATAAAAATGTTGAAGAAAAAATATTGGATACTAAGGACATCTATAATGGTTCAAAATAATGAAAAGTGCAATTATTGGCTGTGGTGGAATATCTAGAACACATATTAATGCAATTTTAAAAACTAAATCCGAAATAGTAGCACTATGTGATATCGATGTTATTAAAGCTCAAAAGATAAAAGAAGAATTTAATTTAAATGCTGAAATATATCAAGATTATCAAAAAATATTAGAAAAAGATATTGATGTTGTGCATATATTAACTCCTCATTATCTCCATGCGGAAATGGCTTACTTTTTCTTGAAGAAAAATATAAATGTTCTTTCGGAAAAACCGATGGGAATCACTTTAAATCAATTGAAGAAAATTGAGAAAATAGCAAAAAAGAGTCAAGCACAATATGGTGTCTGTCTCCAAAATAGATATAACCCTACTTCGCTTTGGCTCTATAATTATTTAAAAGATAAAAAAGTGACTTATGCTCATGCTGATATTTGCTGGCATCGAGATGAAAAATATTATGCTAGCGATTATTGGCGAGGAAAAAAGAAATTAGAAGGTGGGGGAGTATTAATAAATCAAGCTATCCATACTTTAGATTTATTGCAATGGTTTTTTGGAAGACCGAAATCAGTTGTTGCAGATATTAACAATTTTTCTTTAAAAGACAAAATAGAAGTTGAAGATAGTGCGATGGTATTATTTAAAGGAGAAAAATCAAGTTATTCAATTTTTGCTACCAATTCTGCTAAAACAGATTTATCACCTATAATAAATTTAAAATTAGAAACTGGAGAAAATATAATTTTATCCAAAGATCGACTCATAGTTGATAACAAGATAATTGAAATCGAAGATGATATAAATATCTATGGTAAAAGATGTTATGGAAATGGCCATGAACATTTGATTTCCGATTTTTATTATAAGATTGAAAAAAAGAATAAGTTTGAAATAGATGCTGAAGAAGCCATAGTTTCAAGCAAAATGGTTTTATATGCCTATAAAAGCAGAGGAAAAATAAAGATAATAGAAGAATAGTTTTTAAATATTATCTTGTTTTATAAAAAAGTTTTCTAATTTGTATTATAAATCAAAGACAATAAAAAAATTGAATAGAAAGCGATTCGACATAATACTTAATATTTTCGGTTTTTTTGCCAAAGAAATTAAGTGGATTGATGTTTTATTATTAGAAAATAATATGTTATAATACGTTTAATAAAAGTGGCAATTAATCCATAAATATTAATTGAGGTGCTCAAAATGGAGATAAAAAGAGATAAATATTTAGAAATGCTTCAAATAAGACGACATAATGGATTTATAAAAGTTATTACTGGAATTAGAAGATGTGGCAAATCTTATCTTATGAATGATATTTTTTACGAAAAATTGAGACAAGAGGGCGTAGATGAAAGCCATATAATTAAATTTGCTTTTGATTCTGCTGAAGATTTATTACTTATTGGTGAAGATTTACAGGATCTTTTTATTAATAAAAAGAAAGTAGATCCTAAAAAATTTATGACGTTTATTTCTCAACGAATGATAGATAATGATATGTATTATCTTTTGCTTGATGAAGTTCAAAATCTTGGATGTTTTGAAGCAGTGCTCAATGGTTATTTACGCAAAAAAAATATGGATGTGTATGTAACTGGCAGCAACTCAAAATTTTTATCAAGTGATGTATTGACTGAGTTTGCTGGCAGAGGAGATGAAATACATGTTTTACCATTATCTTTTTCAGAATTTTATGCGAATTATCAGGATGGATTAGATTATGCTTTTGACGATTATATGATTTATGGTGGGTTACCTGCAGTTGCGTTGATGAAAACTTCTGAACAAAAGTCGAGTTATCTTAAAACACAATTACAAAATGTTTATCTTAAAGATCTTGTTGAACGCAATAATCTTAATTCAGATGAAAATATTGGTGAATTACTGGATATTATCGCGTCTGGTATTTCTTCATTGACTAATCCAACAAAACTTGCCAATACTTTTAAAAGTATTAAAAATACTTCTTTAAGTGCACTTACTATTGATCGTTATATTACTTACATGCAACAGGCATTTATTCTCTCAAAAGTAAATAAATATGATGTAAAAGGCAAAAAATATATAAACACACCTTATAAGATATATTTTGAAGATGTTGGCTTATGTAATGCAAGACTTGATTTTAGACAGATAGAAGAAACTCATTTAATGGAAAACATAATTTATAATGAGCTACGTTATCGCGTGTATAATGTTGATGTTGGTTTTGTAGAAACAAGAGAAAATATCGACGGCACTTTAAAAAGAAAGCAACTTGAAATTGATTTTGTCGCTAACCAAGGCAATAAGCGTTATTATATTCAATCAGCTTATGATATTCCAAATGAAGAAAAGATGAAACAAGAAACAAAATCACTCGATAATATCGATGATTCATTCAAAAAAATTATAGTAGTAAGGAATAGTATAAAACCACGTCGCAATGAAAAAGGCTATTTGATTGTTGGACTAAAAGAATTTTTATTAGACCCTAATAGCCTTGAATTATAATTTCTAATTATTTTGATGGTTTTTAGAAAAATTATAAATATATTGATTAGTAGTGTTTTATTAGCCAGAAAAATAATCTAAAATGTCAATAGAATTTTAATTTTGCAACTAGTGAAAAAATTAAGATAATAGAAGAATAGTTTTTAAATGTGATAGAATCTAGCTGTGAAAAAAATAAAAAAATATCTTTTAACAATTCCAAATATTATTTATCCTTATGTATTTTCAATAACTTCAATCGTTTTGTTGATATATTTTTTAGTATTGCTTAATTTTCCAAGTGATGACAATGATGTGGTTATTGGTAATATTTTAGAAATTGGATTGATAGTATTATCAGCTTTTCTAATTATTTATACATTGCTTTGTTTAGTATTTGCGATTGTTATTGCTGTATTTTCGACAAATAATAAGATTACATATTTTGAAGCGTGCAATATGAATATCTTGACTAAATGTCTTCAAATTCCTTCGTATATTGCTAATTTTATCGTTGCTTTGGTTGGAGTTTTGATGAGCATTTGGGGATTAGGTTTAATTTTTTATGCTGTCATTGTTGATTTTTTAACAATTGTTCTAAGCGGAATTGCTTCAATTGGATGTACTTATTCATTGAAAAAGAATGGCATTATCACTAAAAAGATGGCAATAATATGTGGAATCGGAAGTTTTATCTATGTTTTTGATATAATTGTTTCAATATATTATCTAATAGAAAAAGCGAATTATAAATTAAAAAAAGGAGTTAATATATGATAGGTATCATCGGCGCAATGGATGTTGAAGTTGAATTGTTAGTCAGTAAACTTCAAAATAAAAAAGAAAAGAAGATTGCTAATTATAATTTTTATAGTGGCACTATAGAAAATAAAGAAGTGGTTGTTATAAAAAGTGGAATTGGAAAAGTAGCTTCTTCAGTTGGCGCTGGTTTAATGATAGAAGAATATCATCCTGATTTTATTATAAATACTGGTATTGCTGGTGGAATAAATGGACTTCATACAGCTGATATTTTAATTGCTGATTCTTTAAGATATTCAGATGTCGATGCAGTGAATTTTGGATATAAACTTGGTCAAGTTCCAGGAATGCCACTAGATTATTTAACAGATGTTAAGATAAAAGAAAAAATTCAACAAATATTAAAAGATAATAATATTAGTTTTAAAAATGGAAAAATATATACCGCTGATACTTTTGTAACAGATTTAAAACAAATTAATATTGAATTAGAAAATGTCTGCGCTTGTGAGATGGAAGGCACTTCAATTGCACAAGCTTGTTATCTTCTCGATACTAAGTTTGTTTCTATTCGCTTTATTTCGGATATTGTTGGAACTGAAGAACAAGTAAAAGATTATGGAACATTTGAAAAACTAATGGCTAATAAAAGTGCAAATATTTGCTTTGATATAGTATCGAAAATAAAGTAGCAACTTTTAAAAATTAATTTAAGTTTTTTTATAAAAATAAAAATATCAGCAATCTCGTTTCTTACTCTTTAGTATTTGATTTAAAAAAGAAAATTTTTACTTATATTTAATGTAGATTTTTAAAAATTAGAAGTGATAGAATTATAGGCGCATTGATTGATATTGCTAAGAATAATATATGGAAAAAAGTCTTGAAGAATCAGAATTTCTTGGAAAAGAAAAAATAAGTAAAATTTTGTTAAAACTAGCACCACCGGTTATGCTAGCGCAGTTGATATCAGCTTTATACAATATTGTTGATAGCCTTTTTGTTGGAAGATTATCTAATGATGCTCTGACAGCTTTAGGTGTTATCTATCCTTTGCAGTGGGTTATTATGGCTTTATCGGTGGGAACTGGTGTTGGTGTCAACGCCTATATGGATCATAAATTTGCTCAGGGAAAAACTGAAGAAGCTAATAAAGCAGCCGGGGTAGGTATTATTCTTGAAATTTTGGAATGGGCTTTATTTTCTTTGCTCATTGTTTTAGTTATAAAACCCTTTGTCAATTTTACAATTAATACAGAGCAGGCGATTGGTGATGCGATAATCTATGGTTATATTGTCTGTTGTGGTTCTATCTTTCAATTCCTGGATGGAACATTTAGTAAAGTCCATCAGTCTAAAGGAAATATGATTGTTCCGATGATTGCTCAACTTACTGGTGCAATTATTAATATTATTTTGGATCCTATTTTGATTTTTGGCTTAGGACCAATTCCTAAACTTGGAGTAGCCGGTGCTGGATTTGCAACAGTTATCGGTCAATTTGTCACTTGTTTAATCACAGGTGTTAAAGGCTTTAGAAAACCACCTGCTTTAAAAGAGTTTCATCATTATGCTAAAAGAATTTTTCATTATGGATATTCATATATAGTTTCGCAAGCTTTGGCTTCGGTATATATTATTGTTTTAAATTTTATATTGGGTGGCTTTTCCGATGCTGGAGTAACAGTACTTGGTCTTTATTACAAGATGCAGAGTTTCTTTTTTATTCCGATTGGTGGTCTTCAGACTTGTGTTGTGCCAATTATCAGCTATAATCATGCGATAAATAATTCTTTAAGAATTAAAAAGACCATGAATTATTCGTATTTAATAGCTATTTTATTTATGGTTATCGGTGTTTTCTGCTTTTTGGTCATTCCCGATAAATGTATACTTTTATTCAGTAAGGATGCTGAAGTTATGAAAGTTGGTGTGGTGGCATTTAGAATAATTGGTTGTAGTTTCTTTTCCGCTGTTTTTTCACTTATGACACCGGTTTTTTTCCAATCTATCGGTGAAGGGAAAAAAGGGTTATTGATTTCTTTGACCAGACAAATATTTTGCTTAATTCCTATTTTTTATCTATTTTCTTTAATAGGTCTTGATTATACATGGATTGCTTTTCCAATATCAGAAACTGTAGCAGGTATTGTTGGTATAATTTTATATCATAATATTTTGAAAAAATGGGGAGTTTCAGCTTTTACAAAAAAGGAAGAGAAAAATGATTGATTTTAAAGATATAGAAGAAACAGTGATAAATAATTTTTATGGTGGAAAAGGTGATATCTATTGCCGAATGTTTAAAGATGAAAATGGAAAAATCTTAGTCTCGAGAGTTCCGGCTAAAAGCAGTATTGGTCTTCATAAACATGAATATAATTCTGAAATAGTATATGTTATTTCAGGCGAAATTAAATGTATTCTCGATGGAAAAGAAGAAATAGTAAAAAAGGGACAATGCCATTATTGTCCCAAGGGTCATTCTCATGAAATAATCAACGAAAAAGATGAAGAATGCTGTACTTTTAATGTTGTACTATAATTAATTATCCAAAATTGAAATTCTAATTAACAAGGCATTGATGGTTTCAAAAATTTGATCTAATGTAAGATCGATTTTATCACGCATATAATCCAAAACTAAATGGAGAATTCCATTGATCATCATGTTGACTTCTGCTTTTTTTATATCAGGATTTTTCGATAAAGCGGTTAATGTTTTATCTTCGATAACTTTTGAATAAATCATCTTTTTTAGTTTGTCCATAAATAAAACAGGGTATTTAGCAGTCATTATCAAGCGATATTGTTCTTCGTTATTCTTAAGAAGTTCAAATATCAAATTTAAATAAGGCATAAATGAGGTGGAATTATCTAAATAGGCTTTATTCAAAGCTTCTTCAATAACATCAAGTACTTCATTTTCCATTTCTTCGATAATGTCATAAATATCTCTATAGTGTAAATAGAAAGTACTTTTAGAAATATCAGCCCTTTCAATAAGGTCCTTTACTGTTATTTTTTCAACAACTTTATTTTCCTTTAATAATTCAGCAAAAGCTTTACGAATATTGTTTTTTGTGCGAATTGAATTTCTATATGTATTCATTTTTCTCCTTAAATGTACCAATTCTGTACTTTAGTCCAATATTGAACTAAAGTCAATAATTAGTATTTTTAACTTGCCAACAATGATAGTATAGTACTTTTATTGAACAAAGTAAACCTGTGTCCAATATTAGACTTAAGTTTATATTTGTTCTTGGAGGTGAGAAATGAAAGTACTTGAAGTAAATAATCTTACAAAAGACTATGGTTCAGGCCGAGGAGTTTTCGATGTATCATTCTCAGTTTCTAAAGGAGAGGTTTATGGCTTTTTAGGTCCTAATGGTGCTGGTAAATCAACAACTATTAGGCATATCATGGGTTTTTCTAAGCCAGATAGTGGTGAAACAAAAATATTTGATAAGAATACCTTTAATAAGTATTATGAGCTATTAAATAAAGTGGGATATATTCCTGGTGAAATCGCTCTTCCTTCGGGATTAACTGGTTATGAATTTTTGAAAATGATGCAAGATTTGCAACATATTCATAATCAAGCTAGACTTGATGAAATGTTGAATCTATTTAAACTTGAACCAAATGTCTTAAATGGTGAGACAAAAAGAATGAGTTTAGGTGTCAAAAGAAAACTTGCTGTTGTAACAGCATTTATGCATGATCCAGAAGTTTTAATTCTTGATGAACCGACCAGTGGGCTTGATCCAGTCATGCAGGAAGTGTTCATCAAATTTATTGAAAATGAAAAGAAAAGAGGAAAGACAATTCTCTTGTCCAGCCATATTTTCTCTGAAGTTGATGCTACTTGCGATCGTATTGGAATCATTAAAGACGGAAAGATTGTCTCTGAATTTGTCGCTAATGATTTAAAGCATTCAGCAATTAAAACTTATAGATTGACATTTAATAATCTTGAAGACTATCAAAGATTTTTAAATGATAAAGAAAATGTTAGTGTTGTCAATATTTTAAAATCAAATCCAGAAAAAAAGAGAATATTAGTTTCAACTAATGATAGTGATATCAATAAAGCGATCTCTATTTTCTCCCGTTACGAATTAGATGAATTCTCTAATCGTAAAGAGACTTTGGAAGATTACTTTATGAAGTTCTATAAAGAAGAAAAAGATTTCAAGAAAGGAGCCTTATAATGAGTGTTATCGAGTTAAGAAACTTAACAAAAGATTATGGTGATCATCGTGGAATTTTTGATTTGACCCTCAATATTGAAAAAGGGGAAATGGTTGGATTTGTCGGAACTAATGGATCAGGTAAAACAACGACAATCAGAAGTATTATGGGTTTTATTGAACCATCTTGTGGAACGGTAAAAGTCAATGGACTAGAAGCTTGGGATCATTCAAGTGAATATGTTAAACATGTTGGTTATGTTCCTGGAGAAATCGCTTTTCCTGATTTAGCTACCGGAACAGAATTCTTAAAAAGTCAAGCTAGCTTTTTAAATATGAAAAGTATGGATTATGCTAATGAATTGATTGAAAAATTACAATTGGACCCAAGAGCTAATCTAAAAAGAATGAGTAAGGGTATGAAACAAAAAACAGCTTTGGTTGCTGCTTTGATGAATAATCCTGACATAATTCTTCTCGATGAACCAACAACTGGACTTGATCCTTTGATGCGTGATGCATTTTTGGAAATAATAAAAAATGAACATCAAAAAGGAAAGACAATCTTCATGAGTTCTCATATGTTTGAAGAAATGGAAGAAACCTGTGATAGAGTTGCTTTAATCAATGATGGAAGAATCATCGATATTGCCGATATGCATCAAATTCATAATAGGCCTGTTCGTGATTTTAAAATTGAATTTAAAAAGCATGATGATTTCTTAAAATTTGAAACACTTCCAATAGTGATATTGAGAAAGCAAGAACAATATAATCAAGTTACTATCCGCATAGATAAAAAGAAAATGACTTCGTTATTCCGAATATTAACGGAATATGATGTTAAGTTTATCGCGGAAGTCAAGTACACTTTGGAACGTCATTTTAATGAAATAATTCATTCAAAATTAGAAAAGGAGAATAATTAAATGTTTAGTAAAGCGTTATTTAAACAATCATGCAAAGCTAACGGCGTAATGTGGTCGATAATTACCGCTGCTGTCTGCTTCATGTTAGCTTGCGTAATGTTGATCAGTGGTTCAGGAAATATTTCTGATATAAAAAATTCGGTCGAAGATACGATAATTGTTGAAACAATTGATTCCAATATGGATAAGCAAGCATTAACTTTCTATGAAAGAGCCAATCAAGGTACAAAATTATTTGATAATAGTTTTGTTCTTGAATATAAAAATGAATTTTTAGCCAATAAAGAAAAGGCTGATGAATATTCTCAAAAAGTTGATGCTTGGTTAGTTACAATGCCAGTTCAAACAAATTATACTAATATGCAAGAATATTTATTAGCTATGCAAAATTGGCAACAAAATGTTCCAGCATATGAAGAAAATTCAGTCGAAATGTATTATATTGGACTTGTATCTCAATGGCTTGAACAAGCACCAAAGTCTAGTGATTTTGAAAGTACTGAAGCTTATCAAAAAGCTTTAGCTGCTTGGAACAATAATAAACCTACTTCTTTATATGCTACTTATGCAATGGTTGCTAAAGAAAAAATTTCTGAAGTTTATTTAGCAGCAGTAAAAGATGTCCAAGATCAAGCTTTAGTCGAAGCTAAAAAATTAGATGAAAAAAATGATGAAAATTCATCAGCTTATAAAGAAATTATGGGTTCAATGCTTTTTGCTATCAACCCCGGTTCTAACTTTGATTCTATGTATGAAGAATATGAACCAGGATCTACACCAAAAGAAGATTATGATGTTGCAACCTTAGTTCAAAATATCACTGTCAGCGATTTAGTAAATTGGGCAAAAGGTGAAGAAGCTAGTGACATTAAAACTTACTTAAACAGCGATACAAGAAAAGATTATCGAATCGAACGTACACAATATGCCACTCCAATTCTTCTTGCTGGCAATTTAACCAGTGAAGAAACAACACAAAAAATGTTGATTGCTTTAAATGAATTCGGTGTAACAAAAGAAAAATATGATAGCTTTGGTTATACCTATGAAGGTGTTAAAAAGAGTACAACAACTTCAATTATCGCCTATCAAGCAAGACTCGATTATGAAATTTCATTGATCAACCGCGATGATTATCAAACAGAAGAAGCTTATAATGCAGCGGTTTTGGAAGCTACAAATAAATTACAAACAGAATTATCCAATGGTTTATTAGATGCTTTACCAAGTGAAGTATCCGATGCTATTGAAGAAATTGGTAAAATGGATTTATATGCTTTAATCGTCGGTTCAATCTTCTTCAAGATGGCTGGTTTATTACTTCCTATCATCTATATCATCATGGTTTCAAATAACCTCATTTCTGGTCAAGTCGATTCTGGAAGTATGCCCTATGTCTTATCTACTTCAACCAAAAGAAAAGAAGTTACATTTACTCAAGCTTGCTATTTGATTGGTTCCTTATTCTTGATGATGTGCGCTACAACAATTACAAGCTGCATATGCTTTGCCTTTGTTGATCCATCGGTAACTGAACTTACGTATGGAGAGTTAATCTTATTAAATCTTGGTGCCTTCATCACATTATTTGCCATCTCTGGTATCAACTTCTTAACTTCTTGTTGGTTTGATAGAAGTAAACGTTCAATGGCTTTAGGCGGTGGCTTCAGCATGTTCTTCCTCGTTGCTACAATGCTCGGTTTATTCGGTTCCCAAGTCATCCCATCAGTTGTTCGTTTAGATGCCTTAAATAATTTCAACTATGTATCTTTGATTACATTGTTTGATTCAGTATCTATTATTAGTGGAACAACAACATTTATCTGGAAGTTAGCAATATTATTTGTTATCGGTCTTGTTGGATATGTCATTGGTTCTATAAGATTTAAAAAGAAAGATTTACCACTATAATAAAAATAAAAGTGCTAAGAAAGAAATTTCTAACTTAGCACTTTTTTGGTGCAATAGACACAAAAAAAGTTGACCTGGATTGGTCAACCTTTTAAATTACTATCTTAATAGTTTGTAATCAATATAGGCGTAGCATTGTATATATATTGCGATGTGAAGGATGAAAATATTATTTTCTTTCTACCAAATTTTTTAATCTTTATATCCAGCTTTTTTTCTATTAGCTAAACAATAATTTTTTAATTTTAAAATATCTTGTTCTTTTATTTCTACGAAATGGCCACGACCAATTTTGGTATCAAGGTGGCCGATTTTAATTCTTTCCAAAGATTTAACACGGTGATTTAAAGCTTCAAACATACGGCGAACTTCGCGATTTTTACCTTCATGAATGGTTAGAATGACTTCGCTTTCTTCCATGGTAACGGAAACTATTTCAGCTTTAGCAGGGGCGGTTAAACCATCTTCAAGCATGATACCTTTTTCCAGTTGTTTCAATTCAGTAGAAGTTATTCTTCCAGTAATTTTAGCTAAATAACTTTTTGGAAGTTCACCAGAAGGGTGCATAATCAAATTAGCAAAATTACCATCATCGGTTAAAATTATTAAACCTGATGTATCGATATCTAAACGACCGACAGGGAAAAGTCTTCCATATTTTTCAGGGATAAGTTCGGCAATTGTTCTTCTGCCTCGATCATCTTTCATGGTAGTTAAAACGCCTAATGGTTTGTTGAAAAGAAGATAGGTATAACCAGATTTAGTTTGAGGTTTTAATATTTTTCCATCAATTTCTATTGTTACATCATCTTCGAACTTGGTTCCCATAGCAGTTATAGTTTCGCCATTGACTTTAACTTTTCCTTCTTGAATTAATTCTTCAGCTTTGCGGCGGGAACAATATCCGCGATCAGCAATAATTTTTTGTAATCTATTTTCCATGGGCTTATTTTATCATAATATGGATAAAATGACTATTATCTAAAAAATAGTAAGCCGAGAATAATAGCGATAGACATACCGACAAAATCAGCGAATAAACCAACAGGAAGAGCATGTTTCCATTTTGTAATTCCAACAGAGGAAAAATAAAGAGCTAAAACATAAATTGTTGTATCGGTTGATCCTTGAATGGTTGAAGCGATTTTACAGCTAAGACTATCAGCATCGCTAGCGCAAATTGAGGATAAAGCAGCAATAGATGCTGACCCTGATATTGGACGAAATATAACCATTGGAGTCAAATCAGCTATAAGACTAGCCGAAGGAAAAATCCTTCCAAGCAAAGCAGCCAAATCCTTTAATATTCCACAAGATTTTAGTAAAGATACCGCCATAACCATTGCAATCACCGAAGGAAATACTTCGGTAAAAAGATTTAATCCATCTTTACATCCTTTAGCAAAAATATCATAAGCTTTAACTTTTTTTATGCCTGCCAGTAAAAATGTAAATAAAATTAAGCAGGGAATCATCAATAAAGATAAGGTAGATATCATTTTTTCATTCTCTTTTTCTTTAAAATTCTGTCGAGCCATAATCCAGCTACACAAGCCATGAATGTTGAAAATATACCAAGAAGAACGAAATCAGCCGGATTAGAAGAACCATACATTTGTCTTATTGCCAAAACTGAAGTGGGGATAATTGTAACTCCAGCAGTATTTAAAACAAGAAATGTCACCATTGAATCGGTAGCAACACCCTCTTTCTCTTTGCTCAAACTTTTCATTCTCTTCATAGCATTTAAACCGCTAGGAGTAGCAGCAAAACCTAGACCGAACATATTGGCAGCAATATTTGTAGAAATATATTTAAAAGTTTGCTCATCATCTAATTCAGGCATTAAAAAATGCAATAATGGATGGAGTAATTTAGCTATAAATTTAATAACTCCTACTTCATCTAAAATATACATGATACCATTCCAGAAGACTGCGGAAAAAACAAGGGCAACAGCAATTTTCAATCCTTCTTCAGGAATGGATAAAATGACATTAGCCATATCCATAAAGCGCCCGGTAATAAGACCATAGATCAAAGATAAAATAGCAATTCCAATAAAAATTTTATTCATTTAAAAACCTCGACCAAAGTATTTCATTATTTTTTCTTAACTGACATTCTAAAAGATTATTATTGTTATCAAATCTATAAATTTTATATGTGGCATCATTAAGTTTATTTTTTTCTATTGTCAGACCGATATTTTTTTCACTTTTGATAATTTTATCGTTGATATAATTGATTCCTTTCTCCAAAAAATTAATGTAATAATAATTATTAAAAAAATATTCATATAGACTTTCATGAATAGAAAAGTCATTTCCACAATTTAAAGTTACTATAACAAGTTCAAAATCTTCTTTTTTGGCACTGGTTACCAAAGTTCTTTTGGCTTTATATGTATAGCCAGTTTTTCCGCCAGTACAATATTGATATCTATGAAGTAATTTATTTTTGTTTCTCCAAGAAACATTATTGATGGAATAATTTTTGGTGCTGACAATTGCTTTAAAAAGATTATTTTCAAGACAATAGGAATATAAAGAAGCAATATCAAAACTAGTAGAAATATTTCCTTCATCATCGATATCTAATCCTGAAGGGTTATTAAAAGTACTATCTGATAGATTTAATTCTTGTGCTTTTTCATTCATTTTTAAAGCAAAATTATCATTTTTTTCAATATGTCTGCTGATAGCCGAAGCAGCATCATTTCCCGAACGAAGCAAAAGACCATAGGTTAAATCTAATATAGAAATCTTATCTCCTAATTTTAAATATATTGAGCTTCCTTCCATCTTTGTATCTTTGTCTTCGATGGTTACCATGTCGAAGATTTCTCCGCTTTCTAAAGCCAGAATAGCGGTCATTATTTTTGAAATTGAAGCAACAGATCTTTTTAAATTGATATTTTTTCCTGCTAAAACTTCCTTAGTTTTAGCATTCATGACAATATAGCTAGAACAATTAATATCAGGAAATATATTGCTTTTGATATTTACAAAATGAGAATTAAAAATAAGAAAGAAAAATAAGATAATTATTTTCATATTAAAATAAATGCATAAGAAATAAATAAGATACCTCTTTACAATAAAAGATATAAAAAAACATTTTACTTACTTTTTAATTAATATAGAAAAAATCTCAATTTTTCTTTAATTTTTCTCTGCTTTTTGCTATACTTTTCAAGCGGTGTTTTTTATGACAGAAATTATATCAATTGCAAATCAAAAAGGTGGAGTTGGAAAAACTACCACTGCTATAAATTTATCAGCTTGTTTAGGCGCCAGCAATAAAAAAGTTTTGTTGATCGATTTAGACCCTCAAGGAAATTGTTCAAGAGGGATAGGAGTGGATTCAACAGTTTTAAAAAGAACTATTGCTGATGCTCTTTTAATGACCGCAGATGTAAAAAGAGTTTTGAAAAAAAACGTTATAAAAAACGTTGATTTATTACCAGCTAACCTTTCATTAGCTCTTGTTGAATCAACTCTTATCAATAATGGAAATTCACCAGATTACTATACACTCAAAAGAACGATAGAACCAATAATTGAAAAATATGATTTTGTAATTATCGATTGCCCTCCTTCTTTAGGATTTTTCTCTGGCAATGCTTTAACATGCTCAACTTCTGTTTTGATTCCTGTACAATGCGAATATTTTGCTATGGAAGCAGTAGCACAAATTTTATCAACAATAAAAAGTATTCAATCCACTACTAATGAAAACTTGGATATTCTCGGTTTCTTGTTGACTATGTTTGATGCAAGAGCAAGATTATGCACTGAAGTAAGTTCGGAAATTACTGGAATATTCAAAGAAAAAACTTTGGCAACATCAATTCCAAGAAATATAACATTGGCTGAATGTACAGCTTTAGGAAAACCGATAATAAATTATAAACCTAAAGCAGCGGGAACATTAGCCTATTCTTCTTTAGCAAGAGAGGTTATTGATTATGTCAATAAAAAAGACATCTAAAAAACAGGTCAATTCCAAGACCAGCATTTCAGGAAAATTAACCCAATTAATTAAACAATACGAAGGAAAAACCATTTCAAGCCAAATTGAAAGAAACCTTCAAAGCACCAATGTTGCCATTTTTGATATGGCCAAAACTCCGGTATTAGATTTATTTGATGAGAATTATTTCAATAAAGAAATTAATGAAGATCGAAATCAAGTCTTTCCGGTTTTTCTTTTTATAAATAAAGACAAGCCCACAGTTTTTTCAGGATGGGAAGAATATATATCAGCTAAAAAACAAAACAAAAATTCTTTTCAAGGCCATCTTTTAAAACACGTTACTGAAGAACAAGCGATTTTATATTATTTAGAATATCTAAAAAATAATGCTGATAATCCTTTAATCCAAGCTATAGCATATAAGAAACTAAAGGAAAAATTAAATCTCAGCTATTCGGAATTAAGCAAATTAATTCATGTCTCTAAATCTCAGTTAATAAATTATGTAGAATTGCTCTCTTTATCTGAAGATATAAAAAAAGTAATATTAAATCATAAATTATCTTATAGTTCAGCAAGACCACTTAATGGATTAAGTACAGATGAACAAAAAGAAGAAGTATTTAAAAAGATAATCGATAATAAATTAACTACCCATGAAATAGAAGAATTAGTAAGAACATATAAAAATCCAAATTTAAATTCCCTATTAAAAATAGAAGTAGATCAAAATAAAATTGTCATAAGATGCCAATCATCAGATGAAGCTAAAAGTATAGCTAAAAAATTACAAAATATGAAATTAAAATAAAAAAGAAGAATTCACAAAAGTTTTCTTCTTTTTTTATACTTTGATAGCACTACTCCCAAACAGCGATTCAAATTTTGATTTAGAATTAATAGTTTAAAAGTAATTAAAGATAGCACTACTC
>FR893364.1 GCA_000433315.1 Firmicutes bacterium CAG:345
TATTGGCAGGCGTAAATTATGTATTCTGTTTATTCTCTCATTATAAGCAAAGTGGCATAGAGTTATTAGAACATAGTATTTTGGTCGATAAACATCATCTTGATGAAATAGATATGGATGACCAATACGAAGGCAAGCCGCAATAAAATACATTAAAATTAATTAATAATTTTGTTTTGAACATTAAACTTAATTATTGTTAAAAAAGCGCTTATATTTTATATTAGATATGTAAGCGATTTCACTTCATGTTAACGTGTTATTAAGGAAAGGAGACACTCATGAAATTAGTCAAGACAATTAAATTTTTGTCAACAACAGCCATGATCGGACTTATGGCAACAGCTTTAGGTAGCTGCACAAATAATAATTCATCATCTCAACCATCTAATACAACAGCATCTTCTGCTTCTTCAAATACAGGTACAAAACCAACATCTTCTGGAACTGGAGCAAGTTCAAGTTCATCATCTACAACACCAATTGATGATACAGGTATCTTCTCAACTGCAGAACTTGAAAATGATTTGGTTTTAGATGATGAAGGAAAACCTTCTTTTGATGAACCTGTAACTTTAAAAATGTGGTCCATCATCGGTGATCCTGATCAAGTTGTTTTTGCAAAACTTGTTCAACAATTCAACCTTGAATATGAAGGTATGATTCAAATTGATGTTGTCTATCAAGGACATTTTGACTATTACACAGCTCTTGATACAACATATCAAACAGATTTCGAAGCTTCTTTCCCAGATATATGTTTCATGCATAATGAAAGAACTGTTGAATATGCATATAAAGGCTATTTATATCCAATTGATACATTATTTGGAAAAACTGGTGTAGATATTGATACAACTCAAATTTATGATAATATCGGCCGTGTTACAATGTACAAGAATCGCCGTTTTGCTTTACCTGTTGATGCCCATGGTTTCTTAACACAATTTAGACAAGATATCATTAAGAAAAATGGTTTAGGTTTTGATGATAACACACGTTTTATTCCAAATAACCGTGCTGAATATCAAACACTTCTTGAAAATTTAAGAACTAAAGCTGATGCTGGCGAACTTTTAGTAAGAAATATTAATCGTGGTGAAGATCACTCTTGGAAAGTTGCTGATAAAAATTCATTCTATCCAGAATTCACACAATCTACTGACCCAGATGGCTTAAGCGCTTTATATGCAAATAATGGATCTTTAGCTAATGAAGCTCAAGATACTATCACATTTGGTGAAAACGAAGGCTTCAAAACATATTTAACTGACCAAGTTGATCGTTATAACAACAAATTGATGGGTGAAAGTGGTACAAATACTGAAATGTTTGGTAGAGGAAACACAGTCATGTTCTCTGAAGGACCATGGTGGGTTGCTCAAACATATTCATCTCAATGGAATAACTCTGAATTAAAACGTGCAGGACAATTAGGTGTATCTCAAGAAGATGCTAATGATCCAGTATACAGCGCTCCATATACAGCTTCTCGTCCAACTTCTTGGTGGACATTAGATGAAAACCAAGGCACAGAACATGGTACAAAGTGGTATGGAAATGGTCATGCGGTTTCCTTAACAAGACATGTTACAAGTTTACAAAAAGCAGCAGCAGCATTAACATTTATGAAATGGTATACACAGGGTTCACCTATTGATGCTGATGAAGCTGATGAAAGCTATAACTTAACTACATGGTGTTCTTCCGGACATATTCCAGCATGGAAAAATGTCTATGAATCAAAAAGCTATAAAACTGCATTAGAAAAGAATATGACATTAAGAGCTTTAGGCAATCCTGCTGATGTATTAGCTATGGAAGGCCTTGAATACGAAAGTACAATTTTCAAAGGCATTGGTGATGCTGTTTCTGCAGTTCAAAGTGCATTAAAAGAATCTACAGGCTGCACAAAAGAAAGAGCCCTCGAAAGATTACAAGAAGTTGTTGATAGTACACAAGCTGCTCTCGATTTATTAAAAATGGACTTCTAATAGAAAGGGGGAAACTCCATGGAGAAAACTATTGTACTGGAAGAATATATAAAAGTACATTCCAGGCGGAAAAACCTCCTAAGACAATACGGAACTACCTTCTTATTTCTTGGCCCGTTCATAATTGCCTTTTGTCTTTTCTTCCTTTATCCATTATTTTATGGAATCTATATATCATTAACAAATTTTAAATATGGTTCACCTGGTGGAGAAACATTTAATTCCTTTCATTGGTATAAAATATTGTTCGCACCTAGTACAAGAGCGGAAAATTTACTCTTTGAATCGTTTTGGAGATCTTTCCTCCATTCGTTTATATTCTCAATCATTATGGTCCCAATCGCAATTTTATTGCCTTTGGGACTAGCAATTCTTGTAAATATGAAACCTCCTGGATATAAATTGTTCAGGGCTTTAATTTACATGCCATCTATTGTTCCTCTTACAGCTGCTGGTTCAATTTTTGTATTGTTATTCAATCCACCAGCTGCACATGGTTTACTTTATGAACTGTTTGGCGTAGATACTCAATGGTTTATTGAATCAATGCTAAAATTTAAAATTGGTTCTTTCCAAGTTGATGTAGCTTATGCTTGGATTCCTATCTTCCTCATGTGTTTATGGGGAGGTTGGGGAGGTAACTTCATTATCTTAAGTGCTGGTTTACAAAATGTTCCAAAGAGTTTATATGAAGCTTGCTCAATTGATAGTTCTTCTAGATGGAAGAAAATTACCAACGTTACTATTCCTAACATTAAAGGACAACTTGTTTTAACATTATTTACAACAATCATTGGCTACTTAGGACTTTATGGACAAAACTATGTCTTAGGTGGTCCTATCAATACAAAAATTAGTTCACTTCCTGGCGGAAGCAAGGTATCAACTATTATCTTCTTCATTCAGGATATTGTAGCTAATAACCCTAACTTTAAAACAAAATTCTATGGATTAGGTGCTGCAGCAAGTATTGTATTTGCTATCTTTACTGCAATAATCTCTGGAATACAAATGTATTGTACTAGAGAAAGAAAAACTGGTACAAAAATATCGGAGGCCTATGCAAAATGGTACAAGGCAAAACAAAAATAACCGTTGAACACTATTTAGGTTTCCAAAAGAAAAAGGAAAACTATCATTTTAAATTTCAAACAGGCAAATTAGTTTCTTTTATTATACTTCTTGCATTCTGCGTTTTGTGGGTTATGCCATTTATCATTTTAGTTACAGGTTCTTTACGTGGTTTCTATGATGTTAAAAACTATCCTGGCGAAATTTTTTATCCACATAGTGGCTACACATTAGAAGCGTATAAAATTTTACTTTTCGGTGAATATCCAGAAGGCATGGTTCATAATAAAACTCAAGATTATCAACTTGGTTATTGGTTGATGAACTCTTGTTTCTCTGCTATAGGTGGAACTCTTCTTTATTTATTCGTCGCTTCATTAGCTGCTTATGCATTCACATTTATTGATTTCAAATTTAGAAATGTATTATTTACATTTTTAATCATAACAATGGTTGTTCCAGGTACTGCAACAGCTGTTGGTAACCAAACATTTGTTTTTGCAACAGGACTTAATAAATCTCTGTTAGCTTTGATTATTCCTGGTTTAGGCGGTGTATATGGAATGTATTTAATTAGAACATTCTTTACATCTATTCCGAAGGATTTAATTGAATCTGCGAAAATGGATGGATATAGCAATTTTAAAATTTTCCGCAAAATAGTTTTACCATTAGGAAAAACTGTTCTCTTTGTTCAAGGTTTATTTGGTTTCATGGGTGGTTGGAATGACTTAGTTTGGCCACAAATGCTCTTCGGAACAAAAGATACAAAACTTTGGACTTTACAAGTAGGTATGGCCTATATCATTAATAACTCTAAGACTGCTGACCTTATCGGTACTTCTTTAGCCGGTGGTGTTATCTGTGTTTTACCAGTTTTGGTAGTTTACATGATTGCCCAAAATAAGATTATTGAAGGTATGGCTACTGCTGGTATTAAGCGTTAATTAAAGAAAGGTTATTTATGAGAAACGAATATCCAAGACCTGACTTTAAAAGGGATTCGTTTGTTTCCTTAAATGGGACATGGGAATTCTGTTTTGATGATTATAATGTTGGCCATAAGGAAAAATGGTTTGTAAAACATGATTTTGATAAAAAAATTGAAGTTCCGTTTAGCTTTGAAACAAAGCTAAGCGGAATTCATGATACTACCTATCATGACCATGTTTGGTACCATAATAAACTTAAAGATATTAAACTTAGTGATAATCATTTGTTTATTCTTCATTTCGAAGGAGTTGATTATTATTCAGAAGTATATATCAATGGCTATTTAATTAAAGATCACTATGGATCAAACGCTGGCTTTCAAGTTGATATAACAAATTATTTAGTTGAAGGTGAGAATGATTTAGTTGTCTATTGTTTTGATCCTTCTAAAGATCGTTCTATCCCACGTGGAAAACAAGATTGGGAATTAGAAGGACATGCTATTTGGTATACACGTACAACAGGTATTTATAAGTCGGTTTGGTTAGAACAAGTAGATAAAAAATATATTAAAAATTTCTTTGTTCGAACTAAACTTGATAGATATTGCATTAGCTATGATGTTGAAGTTTCAGAGCCTAATGGAACTTTAGAAATTATTGTTTATGATGGCAATGATTCAGTAAAAAATTCATTTAAAGTAACTAAAAAGAAAAATACTTATGAGTTTTGTTTACCAAATGATTTTGTCAATGATCGTATATGGACATTACAAAGGCCATTTCTCTTTGATATAAATTTAATATTAAAAGATGATTATGGAAATGTAGTAGATAAAGTTAACTCTTATCTTGGAATTCGTGAAGTAAAAACTGAAAATGGCAAAGTATTATTAAATGGTTTGCCGATTTATCAAAAATTAGTATTAAATCAAGGTTATTATGTCGATGGAAATTTAACTGCTCCAACAGTTGAAGATATGGAAAAAGATATTGATGACATGATAGCGATGGGATTTAATGGATGTCGCATTCATCAAAAGACCGAGGATCCATTATTCTTATATCTCTGCGATAAAAAAGGTTTCTTAGTCTGGCAGGAATGTGCAGAAAATTATGGATATTCGAACTTGAATCAAAGACGGATGATCAATGAATGGATTGATATAGTAAAAAATAATTATAATCATCCTTCAATTATCTGTTATACCCCATTAAATGAGTCATGGGGTGTTGAAGGAATACCTTATTCTGATGAGATTCAAAATTACGCGATGTCATTATATTACACAATTAAGTCATTGGATCCAACGAGATTAGTTATTTCCAATGATGGTTGGGAGCAATGTAAAACTGATTTAATAACTGTTCATAATTATAGTCATGGTCGTGAAGATGAAGTTGAAAAATATGAATTCTTTACAAAAGCCTTAAGTACAAGAGAAAATATTCTTAGATTTGAAAATATAAATCGATATATTATCAATCCTGGATTTATAGATGAAAATCAGCCTATTATTCTTTCAGAATTTGGCGGTGTGGCTCTGACAAAAGATACAGGAAAAAAAGCCTGGGGTTATACATCTTCTAACGATGAAGAAAAATATGTTGATGATTTAAAACGTATTTACAAAGCTATTCAAAAATCCAAATGCATTGTCGGTATTTGTTATACTCAATTAACCGATGTTGAACAAGAAGTCAACGGGTTGATGACTTTTGATCGAAAATTTAAAGTAGATCCCAAAATTATTAAGTCAATCAATGATATGCTAAAAATAGATTAGGAGAAAAAAATGAATAAAGAAGAAAAAGAAAATATTGAGAAAGCTCCACTTGATGCATCATTAAAGGTTAATTCTAAAGAAGCGAGAAAACTTTTAAAAGAAAATGGCGGAAAAGTTCAAAATGGTGACGTTGAAGCATTTGTCCGATTAAAAGATATTAATAAAATTTATCCTAATGGTGTTCAAGCAGTTTATGATTTTAATATGGATATCAAAGAACATGAATTTATTGTTCTTGTTGGTCCATCAGGTTGCGGCAAGTCTACAACATTGAGAATGGTTGCTGGTCTTGAAGACATTACTTCTGGATATTTGTATATCAATAAAGTTTTATCAAACTATTTACCAAGTAAAGATAGAGACATTTCTATGGTATTCCAAAGCTATGCCCTATATCCTCAAATGACAGTTTTTGATAATATCGCTTTCCCACTTCGTTCTAGAAAATATACTAAAGTAAAAAAAGTTGTTTCAGCAATAGTTTATGATGAATTACAAAGATTATTAGCTGATCCAGAAGCTTTAAAGTTAGCCATAGAAGAAGCTGAAGATAAAAAGATTAACTTTACTACTAAAAAGCAATATATTTCAACAAAATTTGAAGTTCTTGATGAAACTGTTAATGCTTTAGGTAAATCTTTAAAAGCTTCTGTTATTTTAGAGAAAAAAGATGAAATTTTAGCTAGTGCTTTAAGCAAGAAAGAAGAAGAAATTGCTAAGTATAAAGCTGAAGGTTATGAAATTAATGATAAATATGAACTTTCTAAAGATGGAAAAGTTTGTACATATCTTGCAAAATTAAATAAAAAAGAAATTCGCGATAAAGTTTTTGAAGCTGCACGTATTCTTGATCTTGGACCATATCTTGATCGTCGCCCAAAAGAATTATCTGGTGGTCAAATGCAACGTGTTGCCTTAGGAAGAGCTATTGTACGTGATGCTAAATTATTCTTGATGGATGAACCTTTATCCAATCTCGATGCTAAATTAAGAGTTCAAATGCGTTCTGAAATTGTTCGTATTCATGAACAAATTGGTGCTACATCAATTTATGTTACACACGATCAAACTGAAGCTATGACAATGGCTACAAGAATCGCAGTTATGAGTAAAGGTTGGATTCAACAAATTGGTACTCCACAAGAAATTTACTCAAATCCAAATAATATCTTTGTCGCCACATTTATTGGATCTCCAGCAATGAATATATTCAATGCTAAATATAATCATGGCTTAGTTACATTTAATGATGGATATCAAATTGATTTAGGAAAAGAATTTGATGAAGTTCATACTAAGTTCTATAAGAATAAAATAGCTGAATTAGAAAAACTTATAGAAAAAGATGGATTTATTAGACTTCATGCAATAGATGTTGCTGATAAATTAATTTCATCTTTAGATAATCAAGAAAAAGTTATTGAATTATTGAAGGAATTTAATGAACTTATTGGAAAAGTTAATGAATTAGGCGAAAAAGCCAATGTCAGTGTTGAAGCTTTGAAGAATTGTTCAGAAGTTTCTGCAATTAAAGGACATGTATTAACCATTAGAAAATCATTGATGCACTTTAAAGATATTACAAGTTATGATTTAAGTTTACTTCATAATGCGCAAGCTTTCTCTAAGAAAATTGAACATAAAAAAGAAGACACGTTATATTACAACAAGAGAAAGCATGAAAACTTCATCGTTAAACGTCGTCATGCTAAGATGAATAAATTCAAAATCAATGATTCTGTAGTATTTACTAATAATCTATATGTCATTGCAAAAGATTTAATTGATGGATTTAAATTAGCTTTATCAGGTGAACATGGAATTAGAGTTGGTATTCGCCCTGAACATATTCATCTTGATGAAGAATATACAAATCCACATAAGAGTTCTGCTTTCCAAGTTGAAAGTGAAGTAGTTGAACTTCTTGGTTCTGAATTACTTGTTCACTCTACATGGAATGATAAGGAAATGATTTCTAAGATTTCCACTGGCACTCTTGTAAAACCACATACGACAATCAACTTAACATTTAACAAAGATAAGATTAAAATCTTTGATGAATTAACTGGAGATGCTATAAAAGCTAATTAATTATGAAAAACAGATTGAAGTTCTATAAAAACCCATTTTCAAGTAAAAAGATAAATGGTGATATCTATAAAGATGCACCTGATCCATTTATTATAAAAGTTAATGGCTATTATTACTTAACTTCGACTGTTTCTAAGGGAATTGTTATTCGGCGCAGTTTTGATTTAATACATTGGGATAATGTTTTAAAAGACGGAATTGTTACAATAGATGATTCTTTAAAGTACGCTTTTGCACCTGAAATTGTATACGATAACGGATACTTTTATATAGTGACCTCACCTTGTGGTGGAGGTCACTATTTGTATCGTAGTGAAAACATTGAAGGACCATTTGTAAAAATAAGTGAGAATTTTCATGAAATGATCGATGGAAGTTTCTTCATCGATAATGATGGAACTCACTATTTTTCGCGTGCAAGTGAAACAGGTATTGTTGTTAAGAAATTTGAAGATGATTTAAAATTAAATGAATTAGGGACTTATTTTAAAGAGCAATTTACTTTAGAAAATGCTATTTTAGGCGGTTGGACTGAAGGTCCATATATAACTAAAAGATATGGTTATTACTATGTAACATTTACTGGTACTCATTTTTTAAGTGATGCTTATCGTGTAAGTTATGTTTCTGGAAAAAAACTTGAACAAAAAATGCCTTATGGCGATTTTATTCTTTTAAATACTGAAGAAGATTTTAAAGGATTAGGACATTCTATGAATTTTGTCGGTCCTGATTTGGATTCGTATTATATTGTTTACCACGAATGCAATGATAAAATAAAAAGAAGAGTGAGTATATCTAGACTATTCTTTGAAAAGGAAAAAATGATAGTTGATAACGCATCTAGGGAAGATAATTTCATGTTCTCAAGACCTGCTTTTGAAGATTTTGGAACGAATAATAATTATTTATCTGAAGATGAATTTGATTTTACTTCATTTTCTCTTGAATATAATTTTGCTGGCTCTGAAAGTGTTTTAGTCTTCGGATATAAATCAGAAAATAATTATAGTTATATAAAATTATTTGAATCTCATATTGAGTTTAGAAAGAAATATTTCTCTAAAGATACTCTGATTAAGTCTGTTTCACTAGGTCATAAAGCGCGTTTAGATTGTTATCACTGTTTGAGGGTACAAGTAAAAAATAATGCCGTAGCTATTTATTTAGATCTTGTTGAATATATGTTTAAAGCTAAATTATCTACTAAAGGTAAAATTGGTTATTTCAACAATAGTTTGAAAAGACCTTATATTGCTATTAGTAAATTTAGTTTTGGAGATAGTGATAAGGAAACTATCAAACAAAAACACGTCTTAATTTCTAACATGGTCAGCAATAATGATTATCTAGTTACTAATTTTTATGTATCAGAAGATGATAATTATGACATTGTTAAGGATAATAGCAATTGGAAAATTAGTAAGCTTGAAATTGATGGAAAACAAGTTTCAATTGATTTTATAAGTTTGGTATTAGCTAGTAATATTTACTTAGAAAAAGGAGTGCATGAGATTAAAATGTTCTTTGATGAACTCAATGCTCGTGAATTTTATATTCGTAAAAGTGCTAAAAACAATGAAATTTTGTCATTAGATGAACTTAAGGTTAATGGAACAAAAAAAGGTAATTTTGAAGAAAGACCTGGGTATATTCACTATGAAAATGATAGAAATGCACTTTTAAGTGATACTGAATTTAGAAATTATGAGATTTCGGCTACATTTGAACTTGAGGGGTTACCTATTCATAAAGAAAATGTTGGTGCGATAATTTCTTCAGTAAATAATTATTCTGCTAAAAATCAATTTGAAGGGTTATTTTCATTCCAAGGATACATGCTCGCATGTAACATGAAAGAGATATATTTCTATGAAACTAATTTCCATAAATCAGAATTATTGTTTAAGATGCGAAATGATGGCCAAAAACGACTTACTTTAAAATTAATAAAGGAAAATGATATGATTTTCGTTTATATTGATAATGTAAGAGTTTACAAAACAAAAGTTAAACCTTATTTGGAACAAGGAAAAGCTGGTATTTATTCAAATCATGCCAGTTTTAATGTTCTAGACTTTAAATTAATACAAGGAGGAAAATAATGAATAAGAAGTTTTTTAAAATTTTAGCTGCTACTTTCTTTACTACTACAATCCTTGCAGGATGTAACAATACTCCAGCATCATCTAGTAGCATAAAACCGACAATATCTAGTTCAACTTCGTCATCTTCATCAACTTCATCATCTTCAACATCTACTAGTACTTCATCATCAATGTCTTCTTCAAGTTCTTCAACTAGTAGTAGTTCAGTACCAGTTGATTACTTTTTCAATACTTATTCTAACCCAATGTCTATTACATATACTACTGGTAGTGATTATCGTGGAGAAATTGCTGACCCATCGGTAGTCAGAGGTGATGATGGTTATATTTACGCTTTCTCTACTGACAGAGTTATGTTGAGAAGTGAAGATGGCTGTTCTTTTGAATATGTTACTGGAAATGTTATCGATACTCCAGATTGGTATACTGATGTTTATCCAGAAGAAACAGGTGGTTTCCATTTATGGGCACCTGATGTTGTAAAAATTGGAGATAAATGGATATATTATTATTCTTTATCTGCTTGGAGTAAGCCATGTGGAGTTGGATATGCAGTAAGTGATAATATTGCCGGACCATATGAAGATTATGGTAAATTATTCGATATAAATGAAATAGGAATAAGCAATGCAATCGATCCACAAGTATTTGTCGATGATGATGGATCAGTTTATATGTCTGTTGGTTCTTTCCAAGGTCTATATTTAGTTCAATTAACTGAAGATGGTATGGGATTACTTAATGGTGTAAATTATCAAAGAGATAATAAAGTTTTGATTGCTGGTCGCCCAGGTGGTTGGGATGGTTCAACATATGAAGGTAGTTACATTATTAAAAGAGATGGATGGTATTATTACTTTGGAAGTGCTGGAACATGCTGCGAAGGCAAAAATTCTTCTTATCGTGTTTATGTAGGAAAGAGTAAAAATATTACCGGACCATATATTGATAATAATCGCAAAGCATTAACAGCATCAGGAAGCGGAACAACCAATGGCTCATTAGTATTATGGGCTGGTATGCGAGATGATAAAAATGTTTATGGCCCCGGACATAATTCAGTTCTTTTGGATGATGCTGGTGACTATTGGATTTATTATCACGCATTTAGTTCAGCAGATAATTATTCAACAAGACATTTATTTATGGATAAACTTTTATGGGATGATAATGGATTCCCCTATATTGAAAATAGAATTCCATCTTTCCAAGAAGAATTAGATGGTCCACGTTTCATATTGGAGTAATTTAAATGATGAATAAGGTATTTAAAATTTTGGGAATAGGTACATTAGCATTATTAGCTAGCTGTACAAATAATAATTCATCGAGCTCTTCAATTTCTTCATCTTCTTCTATTTCAACTCCTACTTCTTCGACATTATCTTCATCAACAACTTCCTCAAGTATTGATGATAACACTAAAATTAAAGATGAAGATAAAGTAGTGCCAACTTCAACAAAGATGGATTATGTTGATCATGCTAACTTTGGTGCATCAGAATATGATGAATCTAAATGGTTTAAAAATACATTGGATAAAGTTGCTTTCCCAGATCCACAGGTTATTGAAGTAGGTGATACTTACTATATTTATGGAACTACAGATCGTACAGGTAGTAAAACATTAGATTGCTATTCAACTAAAGATTTTAACAATTTTGAATTGCACATGGATATTTATAAACCACAAAATGAATGGAGTGAAGGTGTTTTATTTGCTCCTGAAGTCTATGAAATTGATGGAACTTTCTATCTTTTCTATAGCGATAATATGAAGAGCAATGGCCTTCGTTATATCAACGTTTTAACTTCCAATTCTCCAGTAGGACCTTTTGAAGAATATAAAGGTACTGATTATTATGGAAATGAATTAGATGGTTATAAGGCTCCTATTTTCCGCCACAACGATAGTTTAGGTTTATCCGTATTGGATCAAAATTTATTTATTGATGATGATGGAAGCATGTATATGTACTACTCAATCTATGATACAGGAATCATGCAATATATTATTGGCGTTTCGATGTTAGATCCTGTTACACCAGATTGGGATACATATAAAATTTTGGTTAGACCTGGTGAATTAACACCAAAAACAACAAGCACAAATATGTTAATTTGGGAAGCTTACCAAGGATTTAAAGTTGCTGAAGGACCTTTCATGGTTAAATCTCCAGTCAATGGAAAATATTATTTGACATATTCAGTTAACCATTATCCTGATCGTTACTATACAGTTTGCTATGCTTATAGTGATGAACCATTAGGTGATTTCACAAAACCATATAAAAAAGGTGAACAATGGACAAACTTATTGTTTGGTTATGCCGGTGGTATGAAATCAACAACAGTTTATGATAAATGGGAAGGTTTTATGAGTGGAACAGCTCACCATTGTATATTTAAGATTGGTGATCAATATATGATTGGTTACCATGCACATAAGAATCGTAAAGATTCTTCAAATGGCCGTTTCTTTGGATTAGATAGATTATTCTTCAATGAAGAAGGTACACCTTATTGCTATGGTCCTACAGATTCTATAGAACCATTGCCAGAAAAAATCAGCGGATATAAGAATATTGTTCTTGATGCTGCTAATGTTAAAACTGAAAATATTACTAATCCAGAATATTTAACAGATAACTTTGTCCCTGAACATTATAATCTTCCTGTTGAATCTTCAAGAGAAGCAACACTTGGCTCTGGTTTATCTTATGTTGAAATTGATTTTGATAAAGAATATTTAATTGGTGGCTTGAGTATTTATAATAGCTGTTTCTATGAAAAGGCTTTGTCACAAATTGAATTTATTAAATTTGATAATGACAACAATATCATTGATACAGTTTTCCCATCAGAATATTTAAATGATGAAAAAGAATTTATTTTCCCAGGTTCTGCATTTACATATGATATTAAAGATATTAAAGCTAAAAGAGTTATCATTGGATTTAATTGCGGAAGTGAAACAAATCTCAGTGAAATATCAATTTATGGTAAAACAGCATGAAAAAAGGATATAAATTATTAACATTAGGAATAGTTGCTTTACTTACAAGTTGTAATACAGTAAAGCCAACAACTTCTTCTAGTTCTTCTTCCTCTTCTTCAACGACATCTACTACAACTTCTTCAACTAGTTCTTCTTCAACTTCTAGTTCTACTTCATCATCTTCTATTAAACAAGATATTCATGAAAGTGAACTCGGAAATCATGATGAAGTACCTTATTATTATGAAAATAGAATAATACTTCCAGCAATTGGAGGAAGTAGAGAAGTTCCAGATCCATTTGTTTATAGATTTAATGGTATGTACTACCTTTATCCAACAACTAATGGTAATTCTGTTAAAGCTTACAAATCTCGTGATTTAATAGAATGGGAACCAGTCGATAATGGACAATTAAGAACTGGTGCTGTTTATGAATATAGCTCAGATGGTTCATCAGCTCCAAAAAGCGGAACACCATTTGCACCTGAAGTAATTTATTATAATGGAACATTCTACATGATTGCTTCACCAAGCGGACAAGGTCATTACATTTTTTCAAGTGATTCTCCAGAAGGACCATTTACTTGCATAACTGATAATTTAGGAAAAAGTATTGATGGCTCTTTCTTCATCAATTCAGACGAAGAGATTTATCTTTACGGAGCTTCGTCTGGCTCAATTATGGCCTATGGTCTAGAAGACGATTTCATGACATTTAAAAAATTGGACAATGGTAATGATATCGGTGCTGGTTTAAATGAATGCCGTGTTGGTAACTGGAATGAAGGCCCATATATGCTTCAAAAAGATGGTAATTACTATTTGACATATTGTGGAACTCATTATCTTTCTGCCTCTTATCGTGTCGATTATTCATATGCAGAAGAAGGATCTAATCTTTTTGCCGCTAGTGCATATAAAAGACAAGATAATTTAATTGTTTCAACTGAAGATGATTTTAAAGGCCTTGGTCACTCGGCTACAGTTTTAGCTCCTGACTTAGATAGCTATTATCTTGTTTATCACAATTTAGAAGATAATAATCAACGTTATTTGAATTTTTCTCGACTTTCTTTTAATGGTTCTACAATGGTTGCTAACCAAGTTGGACTTCATGAAAATATCGGTGTAAGCTTACCAACTTTCTATAGTTATGGTGACGAGGAATATTTAAATACTGAAGGTGATTTTGACTTATCCGAAAATTCAACAGAAGATAGCTTTACTGTTGAATATAATGTCACAGGTGAAGGAAAAATGATTTTTGGATATCAAGATTCTTCAAATTATGCTTATATTGAATTTGTCAATAATAAGATTTCTGTTGTCGATGTAAAAAATGGCGTTGAACAAAAAGCTTATGAAGTTGAATTAATTAAAGAGTATGATACTACAGTCATGCATACATTCCGTTTACAATACAAAGATGGATATTCTAATTTGTATTTCGATAGTATGGAAAAAGCTGCAAAAATTAATTGTAATCTTCCAAAAGGTAGAATCGGATATTTAAAAAATAATAACTTTGATGAAATTGGTTACACAGCCTTTTCTAAATATGCTTTAGGTTCAAGCGATTGCGCTCAGTATAATGATACTGTTTCTTTAGCTAATAGTTATGATGAAAGACTTTCATATTTAACTGCTGGTTCTGGTATTGTAGCTTCTACCGATGCAAATGGCACAAGAAAAGGTGGCAATAATCTTCTTTTAGCAAATGAAGGAGATAGAGCTACATATCGTATGTATGCTAAAACTGATGGTAACTATAATATCAATTTACGTCTTTCTTCAACTTCTATTGCTGGTAATGTCAAAGTTCGTATCGATGATGGCGAATTAATAACTTGCAATTTATCTGAAAACCAAGCTACCAAATATGCTGATGGCGATTTATATTTAACAATATTAAATACAGACTTAGATGCTGGACTCCATAATATATCTATTTATCAAAATGGTTCTCCAATCGAAATTTCTGAAGTTCGTTATACAAAACTTGATCTCCCATCTGATTTATCCCGCGAATTCACTGATGAAAATTCACTTGATGGTCTTATTACACGTAATACCAAAGTTTATAATGATGGTATTTATACTGATAATTATCAAGCAAGTGGCGTTATTACTTATGAAAACTTTTCAAACGCTACAATATCAGCAGATTTATTAATTAATTCTGTTCAAGCATCTGGTTATGCTGGTTTAATTTTCAATGTCACGGATTACAGTAAAAATCATAGTGCTGATGGTGATGGTGGTGATAATCCGAATATGTTCAAAGGATATAAGTTTGTCTTTGAATCAGATAGAGTTTCTTTGATTTATACAGATTTCAATTATTCCTACACTTTAAAATCAAAAATGATTTCTTATGATTCAAGTTCTGTAACTACAATGAAAGTTGTTCAAGAAAACAATATATATCATTGTTATATAAATGATGAAGTTGTCTTTGATGTAATCGGCAATTATGGAAATCTTGAAGGTCAAGTCGGTGTATACACAAGTAATTCTGATGTAGTAATTAAAACATTAGACATCACTTATTAGGAGAAAAAATGAATAAAGTAAAAGTCTTCGATGCTTATTATAAAAATAAAGCTGGAATATGGTATTTTGTTCCCGAAGACTTTTCTTTGTTTATTAAAAATGAACCAGTTAGTGGTTTTGGATCAATTAAATATCCTGAAGGTTCTGTTTATGTTGGAGAGATTTTTTTCGATGGAAAAGATTTTAAAAAACAAGGAATTGGACAGCAGGATTTCACCTATTCTGAATTAGGTCATCTTGATGAAAACATCAATGAAAAAATCTATAAATTCATCGGAAAATTTGATTATAAAAAAAATGATTGGATTTATGGTAATGGCGTTTTATATTATCGTGATAAAAATGGTTTACCATCACATTTTGTCAAAGGTTTTTTCCGTGATTTATCCAAAATGAAAGAATATGAAGGTGAATTTGATTATTCAACATTACTAGATGGTTATGCAAAAGAGATGGAATTTGATTATGATTCTAGAAAAGTAGTGTTTTGTCGTGAATATACAAAAATAGAAAATAAAAGATATAAACTTCTTTTACTAGGTGATTCATATATTGAATTTTGGAATTATGAGCAATATGCTGGAGAAAATATTTTTGAGCATTGTTTCGATTTATCTAAAGTTAGAACTTTAGGTGTTGGCGGTGCTATCAATGAAGATTTTGTTCAATATTTAAATCAAGTTAATCCTAAATTTAAAACTGAAAAAGCTCTTATTAATTTAGGATTTAATGATTTGCATAGTGGAGAAGATATTGATAGTATCCTTCATCATCTTGATGAAGTAATCGGTTTAGTAAAAAGTAAATTTGATGCCAAAAAAATAATAATCTGTGCAGTAGTTCATTCACCTAATTTTGATAATCGTTATCAAGATGAAGAAAAATTAAATCATTTAATTTATGAATATTCCCAAAGAAAAGGATATGAATTTTTAAATTTAAATGAAAAGATAAAGAATAGTCGTATCCATTGCTTTGCTGAAGATAAAGTTCATTTAAATGAACATGGATATGAATTATTTTATAAATCTATTGAAAGAGGTATTTATGATTAAGTACGATGAAACAAAAAGAGTTTTTCACCTTACTAATGGCTCGATAAGTTATTATATTTATGTAAACTCAGTTGGTGTCTTGGAGACATTATATTTTGGTGAACATCTTGAAGATATTGGGGAAGTAGCAGGAATTGCAGGAGCAAATATTGATAATTGCTCTACTCAATACTTTGATAAAAAAGAAGGCGTTGAAAAGTCTTTTGATGATAATTACAAGGCAACATATGCAAGAAAAGAAGTTTCTTCACATGCATTAATCGATAAAAGAGGAGCTCCTATTATTATTGAGAAGAAGAATGGCTCTTATGAAACTGATTTTCGTTTTTCTTCATATAAAATCATTGATGGTGTACCATCTTTAAAAACGTTACCGAGCATTAGAAATGCTGATGGCTCAACTTTAGAAGTTACTCTGAAAGATGTTAATTATGATGTGGAATTAATTTATCGAATTAGTATACTTGATAAAAACGATATCATCATTAAGAATTTTGAAATAATCAATCATGAAAAAGATGATATTACAATAAAAAGAGCTTATTCGCTGGAATTAGATTTGCCTAGTTGTCATTATGATTTCACTCATTTTAGAGGTAGATGGTCTAAAGAACGTGATAAAAAGACCAATGAAGTCATGGATGGATACCAAGCAGTTTCAAGCAATTATGGACGTTCATCACATGAAGAAAACCCTTTTGTTTATTTAGAAAATAAAGATAATAATGAAGTTATCGGTTTCAATTTAATCTATAGTTCAAATTTCACTTTCTCTTTATTCTCTGATTACATGGGAGGATTAAGAGTATTATATGGAATCAATGATGAAGATTTTTCTTGGAAATTAAAAACAGATGAAAGTTTTGAGACACCACAAGCTGTAATTTCTTATTCTTATCAAGGTGTTGATAAGATGAGCCAAAACTTCCATAAAGTGATCAAGGAAAATATCATCGGATATAAGAAAGAAAAAGAGTATAAACCTATCCTTTTCAATTCCTGGGAAGGATGTTATATGGATTTTGATACAGAAAAAATCTTATCTTTTGTTGATGCCTCTAAAAAAATTGGAGCTGAACTATTTGTTCTTGATGATGGTTGGTTCTCTAATCGTGATACAGATTATACAGGTTTAGGCGATTGGTGGATCAATGAAAAGAAAATTGATTTACAAAAAGTTATTGATCAATGTCATAAGAATAAAATGAAATTCGGTATTTGGTATGAACCTGAAATGGTAAATCCTGGCACTGAACTTTTCAAAAAACACCCGGAATACGCTCTTGGAAATTATCAGGATAAAATGATTATTTCTCGTCACCAATTCCATTTAGATTTTACTAGTGATGAAGTAATTGAAAATATATTTAACCAAATGGTTGATGTTTTAGATAAATATGCTGTTGACTATGTAAAATGGGATTATAATCGTGTTGTCTATGAACATATGTCTACTTTGCTCAGCAATGAAGAGCAAGGTAGGGTCTATCATCTTTTAGCTTTAGGTTATTATAAATTGTTAGATAAGTTAACAAAAAAATATCCTGATATTATGTTTGAAGGATGTGCTTCAGGTGGTGGAAGATTTGACTTAGGAACTTTATATTATTGCCCACAAATTTGGTGCAGTGATGAATCTGATCCTGTTCAAAGATTTTTCATCCAATATAATACTTCTTTAGGATATCCATTATCGACCATTGGTTCTCATGCCAATAATAACAATTTAACTTCTTATAAAATCAAAGCTGAATTGGCCTTGTTTGGGACATATGGATACGAAATGAATCCAAAACTTCTGACAGAAGATGAAATTAATGAATTGAATGAAGTTGCGGATGTTTATAAAAAATATCATAAAGAAGTTATTGAAGAAGGAACTTTATATCATTTATGTGATCCTAATAAATCAAATTATATGAGTATGATGGCCGTTAGTTCTAATAAAAATACGGCTATGGTCTTCTTTACGAATTTATTGAAGGAATTAGATCAATATAGATTTTTAAAATTAAAAGGATTAGATCCTAATAAATACTATAGAAATAATCTTGATAGTCGTGTCTATAGTGGTGATTATTATATGAAAATAGGTTTAAATCTCTCGAGGTTTTGGCTTTGGGAGTTCAATTCTAAATTAATTATTTTAAACGCTATATAATCAAAGAAAGGGGAAATTATGAAGCGTAAAGTTACTATTATTCCATTATTACTTTTAGGTTTACTTATTGCTGGATGTCAAAGCAATAATACCTCCTCATCTTCTTCTAGTAAACCAACTTCTTCATCTTCTACATCCACATCTACTACTAAACCATCTACATCTTCTAGCAGTTCTACTGCTCCTACAACACCTTCATCATCTTCTAGTCATACTATCTGTGAAGATGATAATGATGGAAAAGTCCATATTGTTATTTTAGCAGGACAAAGCGGAGCTCGTGGTAAGGCTGTAAATACTGATCTTACTGATGAACAAAATGTTGAAAATTTCGATGTAGATATAATTGCTGATGGATTGATGATGCCAGCATTGAATAATATTCCTGAAGGTATATCAAATAATGTTAAAATTCAAACATTAAAACCAGGTTTTGGTGATACTGCAGTTGAATTTGGACCGGAATTAGGCATTGGTGAAACTTTAGCTAGTCGATATCCAAAAGATGGTGCCAATATGCGCAGCCTTATTATTAAATATACGGCTAGTGGTTCTACATTTACGAATCACTGGTATTCACCTTCGGCTTTAAAAGATGACGTAGTTGCTCCAAGTTTAGCTGATGATCAAAGAAGAACACTTGATGGCGATGGTGTAGCTCCATTAACATATAATTTATATAAATTGATTGATGCTGCTAAAGAACAAATTGTTAATGAAGGTTATGAACCAGTATTTGATGGTGCAACATTTATTCATGGTGAACAAGATGCTAAATTTGATACAAATATGGATATTTATGAAAAATGCTTGTCATATTTTATCACTGATTTAAGATCTTATGTTGAAAAAGAAGATATGCCTGTTGTTGTAACTGAAGCTTTGACAAATAGTGCTAAATATTCCAATAAATTAAGAGAAATTCAAAAACGCGTTTCAGCGGAAACTGCTAATGTTAGCTTTTTGGATAATTCAGGATTATATACAAATACTTTTGAACCATGGCATTTTGGTGCAGAAAGTAATTTTGAACTTGGAAATCGTATAGCTGCTGAATTAGTTTCTTTGAGCGGAGATAGAAGAGAAGTCGGTGAAATTACTCAAGAACCAATACGTGTTTCTGCAAAAAGTACTAGCAAGTTACCTGAATATCTTGATGCAACATTTACCAATAATTATTCAGGAAAAGTCAAAGTAACATATGAAGGAAGTTATGATCCTAATAAATTAGGTGAACAAGAAGTTAAATGTTACACTACTGATGCATGTGGTAATAAATATACTCATTATCTTAAAGTAATTGTTTCTAATGAACCTTTTGTCGATGAAAAATTGGATGAATATGAAGGCGTAAAAGCTAATTCTTTAGGCGATTTGGGTCAAGTTTACGTTGTAAAAGGTGAGGAAGGCTTATATGTAGCTGCCAAAATTAACGATAAAGATTTATGGACAGATGGTGAAAGCTGGAAAGAAGGAGATATGGGTCAAAAAGGTTTAAATGATGACTTCCGTATTTTCTTAAATACTGGTGACAGTGAGTCCATGTATTCAATTTTATTAAGTGCTGCAAATCTTTTAAGAATTTATGGCGCCGGAGTTTCCTTAGATAGTAATGGCCTTGCAAAAGAAAACTATGTTTATAATAAATATGTTGAAGGATATCAATATAGAGTAACTACTAAAGGTATTGTAAATGCTGAAGGACAAGAACTTTCCGAAGGACTTGAATTAGAATTTTATATTCCATATTACACACTCAATATCGAAAATCCTGATTCAATTAATTTGATGTTTGATTATAACAATGTCACAAGCGCTAATGGAAAAAAATCAAATACTAATACTTATTTGACAAGCGATGGAATTACTAACGAAGAATATTCTGAAATTGTTGATGCAAATTATATCAGTATTAATGATTTAATTTAGGTGAAAAATGAAAAGAGTATATGGTGCTGATCCTTTTGTTCTTTTCGACAAAAAAAGTGGAGCGTATTACTGCTATTCAACAAGCAATAGTGAAAGTTCTAATCAATTCTATTTAGATAAATCTTATGATTTAAAAGAATGGACAAGATTAGGTTATGCCCTAGATTGTTCGAAAAATTGTTGGGGTAAAGATTGGTTTTGGGCTCCTGAATGTTATTATAATGAAAATAATGGTTATTATTATTTATTTTACAGCGCTCGTGTCAAAGATGAATTGACTGAAGAATATTTCAACAGAAAAGATTATTTAGAATCTGCAAAAATTGGTGTTGCTGTTAGCAAAAGTCCAGAAGGACCTTTTGTTAATATTTCAGATAGACCATTTGATTTTCGTCCTTATGATGAAGAATATATCAATATTGAAGATGAATTAGATGATTATTTTGTTCAAAATCCTGATCCGGAAATTATAAAAAAAGCAAAACGTGGACAATATATTTCCATGATTGATGCTAATTTATATTTTGAAGATGGACATATTTATCTTTTCTATTCGAGATGTTGTTATAAACAATGCCATTATGATGAGAAATTAGAAAAATTTATTGAGGAAAGCTCAATAGATGCTGTGGAACTTGATCCTAGCTTCTGGTATGATAAAGAAGCCAAAACTATGCCAAAGGCCTTGGATAAATATCTTCATGTTGATGAAAATGGTATAAGAAAAGATCGTTTTGTTAAAATACTTAATTATGCTAATCAACCTCAAGAATGGGAAAATGGTCATGTTTTTGATCATGAGAAAACTAATGGTGAACTACCAAATCGTCGATGGACCGAAGGAAGTACAACTATATGTTTAACTCTTGAAGGAAAAAAGACTTATTGCATGACTTACTCATGTAATAATTATCTCAGTCCTTTATATGGAATAGGTATTGCCTTTAGTGATAATCCACTTGGACCATATATCAAATATGAAAACAATCCGATTATTGCTGAAAAACCTGCAGAAAATGTATATTCTACAGGACATGGTTCAATTGTTAGAACAGATGGTATTATTAGATTCTTTTTCCATTACCGTGAAGATTTTGTCAGTGATAGATCTTTTAGTTTTGCACAATTATTTATCAATAATAGGCATAATGTTCAAGTTGGACCTATTGAAAAATGTGTTAAAAAAGAAATAGTTGAAGCTAAGTAATAAATTAGTATAATAAAAAACTCCTTGATCGTTGCGATTAAGGAGTTTTTTAAACTTATTTTATATTGATGAAGTTTTTAAATATATTTTCTTTGATGAAGTTTGACAGTGAAAACAATTTTCTGTTGTTCCAGCTTAATATTTTCAAAACGATTGAGAAGAAATTTTACAGCAGTATGGCAAATTTCATCATAATCAAAGTCAATAGATGTTAAATCGGTAAAACCATTAATTCTTGTAGAAATACAATCATATCCCACAATATGAAGTCGTGGTAAAACTTTTCTTACATTAGGTATTTCTTTATTTAAAATTTTTAATGCTTCATAGGCTAATTCATCATTAAAACAGAAAAGTCCATAATATTGATTATGAATTAATTGAATCAACTTAGTATTTAATTGATTTTGATTAATTACAGCAATTTCAGCATCAGAATTTAATTCTTTAACAGCCTTTTGAAAAGCATCAAATCTACGTCTAGAACATTCAGCATTTGCAAGTTTGATATAAACAAATTTATCTAAGTGATGGAAATTTATAAGATAGTAGGCTGCGAGCTGACCGCCTAATTTATCATCAGTATAAACAAGATCTATATAATCTTTATCAACATTTCTACCTAGCATTACAAGAGGAATATTATTAAGTCTAGCAGTGTCAATAACATCATCTTCAGGTTCAAGTAGTGTTATAATTCCATCAACTCTTTGAGAAATACATTGTTTTAAAATATCTAAATCTAATTTGCTTTTTTGAGAATAGACCAATGCAAAATCATAATTAAATTCAGAGATAATATGAACTAATTTTTCGCAGACAATTGAAAAATAAGAATTTTTAAAACTATTGACAACAACTGTGATTAATTTTTTACCATCTCTTTTAATGAATTGAGAAACATTGTTAGGAATATAGCCAAGCTCATAAGCTTTTTGTCGCACTTTTTCTTTTGTTGCTTCAGAAATGTCATCGCAGTCACGAAGAGCCCTTGAAACTGTATTAATAGATAAATTCAATTCGTAAGCTATACTTTTTAAACCAGTGGATTTACTATTCATACTCCCTCCTTTCTATTATTCTACAACAAGTAATTATAATGTGTCTAATAAAATTATCGTAAAATGTAAAAAATGTCGAGCTTTTACAAAAAATGAAAAAAATTACATTTTTGCTGATAAATTATTCTTTAGGCAAACCATTGATATTAAAATTGAATTCTTCAATAAGTTTTTTATATTGGTCATAAATGTCGTCAAACATAAAAATTTTTAGCTTTTTATGAACATCGTCAATCTGCCATTGTTTATAATTATAGATATGAAAAAAAGGAAACCATTTAATACCTTTATTAAAATGTTTTACAACGGTTTTTGGTTTAATGCTTCTTTGTTCATTAAAGCGATCTTCCAAGATTAAAATATCTTTTACATATTTTCTTATTGCACTTTGATCTGGCATTTTAAACCATTTTTTCATTAAAATATTGCGAGCATTTTCAAAAACTTTGGTCTCTTTGATTTTTTTCATGTTTAAAAGCAAAACACCAGCATTAATATAATTTGGTCCCATCCAAAATCTTCCCATATAATCTAAGCTTGCAGCGAATTCATAACTATCAATATTGATATTAAAAAGTTCATCTATTGGACGGCATACCATGGTATCGTAATCTAAATACAATAACTTATCAGGGACAGGTAATGTATCTAAGTATAATCTTAAAAGAGTATATGGAGTATATTCAGTTGCATTATTTTTACTAAAACGTAAAGTGTCATGGTATTGTTTTGTTAAATCAAATAAGTAAACTTCATTTTCAGGATTAACTTCTTTAATCGCTTTTCTAATTACTTGAATTTGCTTTTCATTAATAGGAGCGTAAGAACTTTTAAAATCAGTTACATCAGCAGTTATAATATAGTAATTAATTACATTATTATATAATTTTATCGTTGATAAAATAGAATGTAAAATACCACGAAAAGCAGTATTATTTCCAGAATAGGTTATATTAATTATGTTATTCATTATGATCATCTTTCTTTGCGACAAATTCTATATTTGGAGTATTTTCTATTTTTGTTGTTTTAGTTTCAATTTCTGGAATCTTTTTATGTTTTAAGTAAATTTCAAATCCGATATAAAAACCTAAGCTGATTATCATCATTAAGTAATAACTTAATAAACGCCAAATTAACATTCCAGCATTGGCTGTTGCATCACTCATAGAGATGAACGCAGTAAAAATAATACTGAATGCAAATTCAATTCCGCCAGAAGATCCAGGAGTAGGTAAAAAAACAACGGCGGTAACAGCAAATGAAGTTCCACAAATTATTGTAAAGAATAAATCATAGCCAACATCGATGTGAAGAGAACGAAGAATATAAAATGTCATAGCATAATAGAAGAACATTGCAATAACTTTAACTATAATACAAAATATAAAACTAGATTTATGATGGATAATTTCTTTAAAAGCGATTTGAGCATTTTCACAATAACTTATAAACGAAGGAATTTTTGGTTCTAAAAATTTTTTTAAGAATTTTAAGTTAGCCAGCCATTTAAAAATTTTAATAAGACAAGAACATAATTTTTTACTGGTACCTAAGGCGATAATAAAAAGTAAAACTAAGAAATTCATAGTAAAGCCAATTATTGCAATACTTTGAAGATTTTGTGCAGTGCTGATAAATTTTTCATAATACATTAAAGAACAGGCAGCATAAGCATTTGTAACAATCATTGTAATGATGAAATTCATCATTAAAATACCGGTTGATTTACTTGGGGGTACTTTTAATTTATTTAAAGAATAAACTTGGAAAGGCTGGCCACCAGTCGCAAAAGGAGTTATGCCATTAAAAAAATGTTCTGTCATGCCAATAACATAAATCTCTTTCCAACTAGCGCAAACTTTTTCAGAACGACATAATATGCATAAAGTTGCAGGAGTTAGAATTGCATAAACAAGTAAAAATGCAAAAGCAATCAAAAGATTAATTGGATCTATTGTCTTTAATTGATTGAAAATAGCTGAAATATCATTTAATGATAGGACTAAAACCAAAAAGAAAATAGTTATTGCTGCGAAAAGGATATATGTACCTATTTTTTTCTTTTTAGCTTTTTTTTCTTGTTTGTTTTTTTCCATTTTTGTTCCTAGTGATTAATTAAGAATAATTAATCAAATATACTATAAAATATATTCTTTAACCTATATTAATATATACTAAAAATTGTCAAAAAATCAAATAAATTATTTATATAGTATTTTATTTTAAAATTGGTATAGAACCATTGAATAGAATTCGATAAAATATAATTGTGCAGTATTTTTATTATCACATATAGTTAATGGTCATAATAGAGGTATAAGTACTTTAATTTAAAATTAAATTATGGTAACTTTAATTGAAGGTTAAATTATGGAAGAAAAAAATATTGATAACAATTTAGAAAAACTAAATGATAAAAAGCCGATTGAAGAAACACAAATAATAATGCCACAGAAGAAAAAAGGCATGAGTAAAAGCGCTCGAAAATATTTAATTTATATAATTTTAATTGTGTCTGTTACAGCTTTGACATTATATTATTTGCTAAAGGAAGATCCAAAAGCAGTATTTGATAAATTAGCTTCAGCAGATATCCGTTATGTTTTAATATTTGTTGGCCTTATTCTTTTGTATGCATTTATCGGCGGATTGAATTTGATGATTTTGTCAAAACAGTTTAATCCTGAGTATAAGTTTCATCAAGGCGTTATCAATTGTTTAATAGGACAATTTTTTTCAAATATTACACCATTTTCAAGCGGTGGACAGTTCGTTCAAGTATATACTTTCACAAGACAAAAAATTAAAGCTAGCAACGCTGCATCTGTTTTGGTAATGCAATTTATTCTGTTTCAATCTGGATTACTTCTTTTTGCTATTGTAGCTTTTATTGTCGGTTTCCAAAGAATAATTGGAAACTTAGGAAATGTTACTTTGTTGGGAATATCATTTTCACCACTAGTTTTATCAATTGTTGGTTTTATAATTAATACTTTTACAATTGGTTCGTTATTTTTACTATCATTTTGTCGACCATTGCATAGATTGGTTTTAAATGGTGGAATTAATTTTCTTGCTAAATTACATCTTATTAAAAATCCTGAAGAAAAAAGAACTAATTTGACTATTCAAGTAGCTTCATTTAGAGTTGAATTTAAAAGATTAATATCTAACTGGAAGGTTATGTTATTATGCTTTTCATTAGTAATTATAAGACTATTTGTAAATTATTCTATGCCATATTTTGCTGCTAAAGCGGTTGGTGCAGCCATGGAAGGTAAATTTATGGATTCAGTTTGGTCTTCATCTTATTTAGCTATGATAACATCTTTTATTCCACTTCCTGGTGGATCTGGTGGTGCCGAATGGGGATTCCAAAGTTTGTATTTAGGAATGATTGGGGACAATGCTTTAACGTATTCAGCAAATATTATTTGGAGAGGAATAAGTTATTATTTTTTAACTTTACTTGGAGGAATAACATTTGCTTTATATAGAGGAACTCCTACAGTATCTACAGATAAAATTGCAGATACTCAAACTTTCCAAGATTTGAATTTAACTCCATTTATTAAGCATCGTGATATCAAAGATTATGATATGTTAGAAAAAAGATATAGTAAAATGGATGAAAAATATGAAAAGAAAACTGAAATTTTAACAAATGATCAAGTATTGAAGAGCTTTAAGCGTATTAAAAGACATTTGAAAAATAATGATGAAAAATTAGAAAAAGAAGATAAACTGACAAAAAAGACTAAAAAGTATTTGAAACAAGTTATTAAAGAGGCACAAGAAATCGAAGATTCTAATAATGATCCAGAAATTCAAAAAGCTATTGATGGAGATATGGCTTTCTTAAATAGCGAAAGAGAAAAGAGAAGAATTCGCAAGGAAGAAAAGAAAAAGAAAAAATTAGAAAAGAGAAATAAATAAAATGCGAATAGGTATTTTTACTGATAGTTATCCCCCACAAATAAATGGAGTTGCAACAGTCTCTGCTCTTTTAAATAAAGTTTTTAAAGAACATGGACATGAAGTTTATGTAATCACAGTATCAAATAGTAAATTGACTCAGCCATATGAAGTAAATGGCAATATCATTGGTATTTCAAGTAAAGCCATTAAAAATTTATATAATTATAGGTGGGCTTCAATTTATCCAAGAATTGCTGCGAGATTTTTAGCATCTTTGAATTTAGATATAATACATGTACAAACCGAATTAACAATAGGCATTTTTGCTCGTCTTTTGGCAAAAATATATTCAATTCCAATTGTCTATACTTACCATACGACATATGAGGATTATACTTATTATGTAACTAAAGGAAATGTTCCTTTTGATAAATTTGCTAAAAAAGTTGTTGCTGCTTTTTCTAAAACTTTGGGAAATAATTCTACAGAATTTACAACGACTAGTGAAAAGACCAAAGATTTATTGAAGACATATGGAGTAACAAATTTTATCAATGTTATTCCAAATGGTTTGGATTTATCTTTATTTTTGAATAAAGACTTTAAAGAAGAAATTATTCAATATAAAAAAGATCATGATCTTGAAAATAAGTTCATCTGTCTTTTGCTTGGAAGACTGGCTCAAGAAAAAAGCTTTGATGTTGTTTTGAAAAATATAAACGCATATATTCAAAAGACTAACCGAGATGATATAAGAGTATTAGTTGTTGGCAGCGGACCTGCTGAAGAGGATTTGAAAAAAATAGTTGAGGAAAGCAATTTAAAAGGATATGTTGAATTTTTAGGTTTTGTTCCTTATGAAAGAACAGCTTTTTATTATTATTTATCAGATTTATTTATTTCGGCTTCACTAACTGAAACACAAGGTTTAACATTTATCGAAGCTATGGCAAGTGGTCTACCAGTTTTAGCTAGATTTGATGAATGTCTTTCGGGTGTTATTGAAGACAAAGTCAATGGTTTTTTCTATAATACGGAAGATGAATTTATTAAATCTTTTGACTATTTTTTTGAATTGTCAGAAGAAGATAAAAAATTTATGAAAGAAAAGGCTAAATCTTTGGTTGTGGACAAATATTCAAGTGAAAAATATTATCATCGAATGTTAGATGTTTATAATAGGGCTTTGAGGAAATGCTGGTGAAATATTTAATTGAAGATATTATAAAAAAGAATGGAAAAATCAAAATTATTTTTCAAGATGATATATTTGATATCAGTCAAGATAATTATTTGCGTTTTGGATATCTTTATCCTGGAAAAGAATTATCTTTAGAAGAGATAAATGATTTAAAAAAGTATGAAGATGATGAAAAATATTATCAGTATGTTAAATATTTAAATAAAAATTATTGCTTATCTAAAGTTGAGTTAGAGAATAAGCTTTGTGAGAAAAAAAGAATTCCTTTTAGTAAAGCAAAATATATTCTTGATAATTTGGAAAATCAAGGTGTTATAAATGATAAAAATACAATTATTTTTCGTATTGATGATTTGAAAATGAAACATTTTTCACCTCAAAAAATCAAAGAGTTGTTGGTAAATAAATACAATTATTCTAATTCTTTGGTTGAAAGTATTGAAATTGAATTAGATGAAAACGAATATGAAACATCTTATTTTTTGTCTTTATTAAATGGAAATAGTCAATATCCTTTAAAAAAAAGAAAAGAAAATTTTCAAAAAAAATTACTTCAAAAAGGATATACTAAAGATCAAATTGAAGAGATATTTCAGGATTTTAATGAAGAATTTTTATCTTCTGATTTTTCAGAAGCGGTTTTTGAAAAAGAATTTCAAAAACTGAACAAAAAATATGGCGATATGAATAAAGCTATGAAGCAAAAAAATATAAAAAGAGAACTTTTAAATATAGGATATCCTAGTTCATATATAAATGAAGCCTTAAATAATTTAGAAGAGGAAGAAGAGGATAGTAAAATATTTGAATTAGCTGAAAGATTTTATTTGCAAGCGATGAATAGAAATGTTTCTGAAGAGAAAAGAAGGAATTTTTTCATCGGAAAATTATATAAATTAGGTTATACTTTAAATGAAATACAAGATGTTATAAGGGAGAAAGAATATGAATTCTAGCGAAAATAATATTAAAAATATTAAAAAGAATGGCGGACATTTTTCTGGATGGCTCATGGTTAAAAGCGTGGAAACAGGTGTAACTAATATGAGCAAACAATATTTAAATATTACATTCCAAGATGTCACGGGTACATTAGATGCTAGGAAATGGGAAGTATATCCGAGTGATTTAGCTATTTTGATTCCAGGACGAGTTGTTGATGTTGAAGGAGATATCTTTTCTTATAAAGGTCAAATGCAAATGAAAGTTTTGACAATTAATGATGTTGACCAACAAAATGTAATAATGGAAGATTTTACTCAATCAAGTCCTCTTCCATTAGATTTTATGAAAGCAGAATTAGCTGCTGATATTGAAAAAATCAAGAATGATGACGTTAGAAGAATAGTCGATTATCTTGTTAAATCGCACTATGAGCAATATACAACATATCCAGCAGCTATGAGTTTTCATCATGCATATTTTGGTGGCTTATTATTTCATTCACTATCAATTTGCCGTATGGCAGAAAAAGTTGCTGATAATTATACTTTTTTAAATAGGGATTATTTAATAGCTGGAAGTTTACTTCATGATATAGGAAAAACAATAGAATTGAGTGGCAACGTTTCAACAAGTTATACCAATGAAGGAAAATTGTTAGGACATATAAATATTGGTGCAACACTTATTGATGAGGCTGCTGAACAACTTAATATTAAAGGGGAAGTCCCATTAGTATTAGAACATATTATATTATCTCATCATGGTGTCCCTGAATTTGGATCAGCGGTATTGCCTAGAATTGCTGAAGCGTATGTTGTTCATGAACTTGATGATTTAGATTCTAGACTCAATATGTTAGGTGATAGTTTAGCTACTATTGATGGAGGGGAATTTTCTTTAAAATTACCTGGCTTTGATGGTAGAACATTCTATAAGATTAAAGGAACAAAATAAAAAGGCAAGAATTAACTTGCCTCCTCAGCCTTAGCAAGAGCAGCCGCAGCCACTAGTGAACCATCCACCGCATCCAACGATGACGAGCAAGATGAATAAGACTAATATTACGCAAAAATAGTTGTTCATTTAGGACCTCCTTAACAAACTGTACAGCCGATTATGGCTATTAAGATGAACAAAATGATGATGAAATAAAAGAAGTTAGTTGGGGAGCTTAGTTGTAATGAATCATTTTGATTGGGTATCATAATTCCTCCCTATACACAATATAATATGTACAATAATTATTATTGTTCTTTATGAATTTGAAATGGGCTCAGTAAATTTTTCTTGAATAATTTAGATGTTTTTCTTATACTTTAAGAATAAGAGAATTTATTCTTTTATGGACATTTTTTGTCTTGATATTGTTTAGTATTTACTATAAAATAACAATGTTGACTATAAATAGGAGGAAATCGATGAAGAAAAGTTTATTATCACTTTCTCTCGTCACTCTTGTTACTGGTACATTCTTGAGTTCTTGTAGCGGAGTTGTTAAGTACGAAGATGGGGTTATAGTTAAAATCGGTGATACTAAGTATACTATTGAAGAAGCATATAAAGAATTCAGTGGTTACAAAGAAAAAGATTCAGATAGCAATTATACTATCAGCGAAGAAGGTGCTAAAAATTATTACACTCTTCTTAAGAATATTTTGATTCAACTTGCAGTTCCAACAACAAACGCAATTGAAAAATATGTTGATCAAAAAATTGAAAATGAGTACTATCAAGCTGCTAAAGATAATAGCAAGAGCAATGGTACTTCTGAAAATGAAGAAAGAGAAAAAATCTTAAGCAATCAAGGTGTTGAGAATGTTGACGAATTACGTGCTAAATTCTTACTTGAAAGAAAAACAACACGTAATACTAATGATTTTTATACTGATGAAAATTATGCAAAATTAACACCAGAATATATTGAAAAGAAATCTCCTTATCATGTTCGTCATATTTTAGTTAAAGTTGATGCTGCTACAAGCGATATCGATAACGCTACAATCAGTGAAGATGATGCTAATCAACTCTATAATGTTATCAGTCGTTTATCAACATCTGAAACATTTAGCCAAGTTGCCCAAACAGCTAGTGAAGATTCATCAGCTTCAACATATGGTGATGTAGGTATCATGGATATCGATACATCATTTGTCTCAGAATTTAAATATGCTTTATATGGCTATGATGCTTATTTCAATGCATCTAGTGACAAAGAAGCTGCTAAGACTAGACTTTCAATTCCTGAAAAGGCGGAAAGTGTAATTGGTACATATAATTTCGGTATACCTCTTTCTGAAGTTTTAAAACTTAAACAATACGCTGATGTTACTAAAGATAAGAACAATGTTTCTGTTGAAAGAGCAACAGATAAGAATTATCCAAGAAATATCATATTTAGTCATTATTTGAATAATCATGGTACTAGCTATATTTATTTAGATAAAGAACCAAGTTATTATGAACAAGAATTTGGTATCAAAGTTGATTCTAATAAATTTAAAGAAGTTTCTGGACTCTCTGCAAGTTTAAAAGAATATGCAGAGGTCGAAGGAAAATCAACATATCAAAATATTTCTTCTAGTAAATCTATTTTATGTGATGAATCAGGAAGACCTATTATTGTCACAAGAGCTGGAACTGGTACATCCGATTCTGGATATCAAGGAATTCACTTTATTATTGCCCAACGTTCTCCATTTGAAAACATGGACAAAATAAGCGATTATTATACATTAGATATACCTTCTACTTCATCTGATGAAACTCCATCAACTGAAGCTACATATATTAACTTTGTTAAAACAGATGATAGAAATGTTTATAACGATCGCGCAGATGCAATCCGCAGTGTTTTAAAGACAGTTGATAATAATATGGAATACCGTATTTTCAAAGATAATCTTTCCAAAGCTGAAAATGTTACTATTGATTCAAAGATTAAAGAAATTATCGATAGATATATGAAAGCAAGTGAAGAATCTAGTGCTGCTAGCAAGGCTTTGACTTATAGCAACTCTTGGGAAACATATCTTGAACTTCTTGAATTACAACAAGATTTAATTGGAAGAGTTCTCCCAACTTCTTGTATCTCTAGTTTCGAAAATGGAGAAATTACTAAAGGAGGTGTTTGCGATGTCAATTACTAAAATTAAAACTCTTGCAGTTTTATTACTTGCAAGTAGCGGTTTAATGCTTACTAGCTGTTCTTCTTCTGACAGCGATTGGGCTTATCCTTCTAATAAAACAGAAAATGTTGTTTCTGGTGACAACTTACCTAGTGATTTATCATATAATGACTTTGAAACTTTCTATGATTCCATTACAAGTGGTACAACAATGTATTCACGTGCTGTTAATGAAATCTTATATCGTATAGCTAAAGATGAAGTCGATTTCGATGGTGGCTTCTTAAGTCAAGAATTCTTACAAAAGAAAATTGATGAAGCTCTTTTAGCCGAAGTATCTGGTGGTACATACGATACAAATTATAAATTTGATGAAAATCGTTTAGTTCGTTCACTCGAATCTAGAATGTATACAATTGGAAATAAGGATAAAGCAAAATCCGGATTTGTTATCACTCCTGATATGAAAGTCAGTGATATTCTTGGTTGTGATTACACCGATTATATTGAAAGAGCAATTAAACCTGGCATTTATCGTCAAGCTTTAGTCGCCAAATATATTTATAATGAAAGATATTCAACAATTGGTAGCACATATGCTCGTAAAGTTAAGGTTGTATCAATTACTGATCGTTCTGACAAAAAAGGAAGTGCTGTAAATACAATTCAAGCTTTCATCGACACATATATTGCTTCTGCTGATGCTACTGATGAACAACGCGATTTATCTAATTTAGCAAGAATTTGGATCGGTACAAATTTAACAACTGAAGATGAAGCCTTTATTGCTGAAAATGGTTTGGTTACTTTAAAAAATCAAATTACAGATGAAGTTGCTAAGATTGATTTGCAAAATCCACGTCTTTCTGATAAGAGTTTAGAATCTAAATACACCAATTCTTATACTTATTCAGTTGAAAAAGGTGAAAGATTAGCTATTGATTCTTTAAGTAGAACAGATTTAGTACAAGATGGATATTTCCTCCGTTCTAATGGATTATCTAGCTTACCAGATAGTGTTAAAAATCGTGTTTTCTCTACAAACTATAATTTAGATGCTAATTCCAGTTCTAAGGATGTTACTTTAACTGTTAATAATCATCGTTATGTCACACCTTCTATCACATTAAATAGTGATAACTTGTTTGACTCAATTGTTCATTATGATAGTAGTTCAAGCACTTATTATATCGTTGAAGTATTTGATGTAATTAATTCTTCTGCTTTAAAAGTTAACGATTCAGATTCTGATGAAGTTAAAGCTGATAAAAAAGCAAGAGCCGAAGAAATTGCTTATGAATTAGCAGATGGCTCTTCTTTAACTACTGATTCAACAATTTATTGGTTAAAGAATAAAAATATTACATATACAAATAATGATTTCTACGATTACGTTAAAGAAACTTATCCTGACGTTTTCGAAGATGATTAATTTGTAAAAACAATGTATAATAATAGAGCTCGGGAAACCGAGCTCTTTATATTTATTTAGGAGGTTTTTATGAACTATGATGATAACTGCATTTTTTGCAAAATTGGTCGAAAAGAAATAACTTCAGCTATTGTTTATGAAGATGATGAAGTTTTAGCTTTTTTAGATGTTAATCCTGTGAGTAAAGGCCATACTTTAGTTGTAACAAAGGAACATTTTAAAAACTTTAATGAGGTTCCAAAAAATTTAATCAGTAAAGTTTTTTCTGTTGCACAGATGATTAGTCAAGCTCAAATAATGGAACTTCATGCAGCTGGATGCAATATTTTGACAAATATAAATGAAGCTGCTGGACAAACAGTAATGCATTTTCATGTTCATGTTATACCAAGATATGATCAAACTGACGGATTTAATCTTGATTTTACCCCAAAGGCAATTGGAACATTTAATTTGCCGATTGTAGCTGGTGATTTGAAAAAAGGATTATAATTGTTATTTGTTATCGTATTAATTGAATAAAAATAATTATAGTAATAAAATATTTTTTGCAGTGGGGGCATCTTATGAATAAATTAGTATTTGAAAATATAGCTATTGAAGCAGGTAATAAAAAAATACTTAAAAATGTAAATTTAACCATTGAAAAAGGCGATGTTTTAGCACTTGTTGGTCCAAATGGACAAGGAAAAAGTACATTGCTTAACGCTTTGATGGGAAATACGGAATATAAAATTACGGAAGGTCATATCTATTTAGATGATATTGATATTACAAATTTATCCCCAGATGAAAAAAGTCGCTTAGGTATATTTATGGCGTTTCAAAATCCACCAGAAATTGAAGGAGTTCCTTCGATGGATTTTTTTAAGCTTGCAATTAATGCACATCGTGAAAAACCAATTTCACTTTTTGAATATTATAAAATGTTAGAAAAAGGCTATCAAGATGTTAATCTTGATTCAAGTATGAAAGAAAGAAGCTTGAATTTAAATTTTTCTGGTGGTGAAAAAAAGAGAAACGAAATTTTGCAAATGAATTTACTTAAACCTGAGATAGCGCTTTTGGATGAAATTGATTCTGGACTAGACATAGATGCTTTTAAACTCATCGCTGAAAATATTTTACGGATGAAGGAAGAAAATGGTACAACTTTTGTTGTTGTTTCTCATTATGACAAGCTTTATAAAATGCTTAAACCAAATAAAACAGCAGTTGTTATGAATGGAACAATTCCAGTAGTTAGCGATGGTTCTTTAGCTATTAATATTGCTGAATATGGTTATTCCTATTTTGAAAAAGAATACAATATTAAACTTCAAAAGAAAGATGATGCACCGATTGCTTTAGCAACTTGTGCAGTGAAGAAAACAAAATGATTGTTAAAAGAGAAAATGAGCTTTTCATCCCACAGATGGATGAAAATTTAGATAAAACATATGAAGTTGAAGATGAATTAATTGTCAACATGATTTTAAACGGAAAAGAAAAACAAGATATTAATCTTTTCTTTAACGTTTATGATAATGCAAAATTAAAAATTGTCATTTTCGATTTTGCTCGCCATAATATTGAAACTAAACTCCATATTAACGCTTTAGAAAATACTGATGTACGTGTTTATTTAGCAACTTCTGCTAAAAAGACAGATATAAAACATTTTGAAATTAATGTAGATAATAAAATGCCGCGCAGCTATTCTTTGGTCAAAATGTATGGTACTAATGAAGACCAAGCTAAAATTGTTTTTGATGGGGTAACAAGAATATACAAAGGTGCTAAAAAATGTAATGTCCGTCAAGAAGGAAGAATTATTGATTTTGATGAAAATGTTGATTCAAGTGTTTCACCATCATTATGCATTGATGAAAATGATATTCAAGCTAGTCATGGTGCTATTTTAGGTCAAATTCCAACTTCGACATTATTTTATTTAACTTCTAGAGGATTAACTATTGAAGAAGCACAAAAATTGCTTTCTAATGGTTATTTTATTCCTCTTAGAAAAGAAATCGATTCTGAAGTAGTTGGAGAAATTGTCGATTCTTTATTGGAGAATTTATAGATGATTGATGTAAAAAAAATACGTGAAGATTTTCCAATGTATAAAAATTTTCACCCTAAAAATGGCTATCCTTTAACATATTTAGATAACGCCGCAACAACATTTAAACCATGGGATGTTATCAAAGCTGAAGAAGCGTATTACACAAGTTTTACCGCTAATTCTCATCGCGGTGATTATGAGCTTGCTCATGATGTTGATGTGATGTTTGAAAATGCCAGAGAAACAACCAGAAAGTTTATCAACGCAAAATTACCTTCTGAAATTTGTTTTACTTCTGGCGCAAGCATGAGTTTAAATTTGATTGCTTATGGACTTGCTCATATTTTAAAACCAGGTGATGAAATAATTTTAAGTGAAGCGGAACATGCTTCAAATGTTTTGCCTTGGTTTGGAATAGCTAAAAATACTGGTGCTATTATTAAATATGCTCCTTTAGATCCAAATAAGGGAATTGTAACTCCGGAAAATTTATTAAAAGTAATTAACTCTAAAACAAAAATTGTAGCTCTTGCTGAAGTTACAAATGTTTTAGGTGGATTAAATGATTCCAAAACATTAGCTAAAATTGCTCATCAATATAACGCTCTTTTTGTAGTAGATGGGGCACAAAGTGTTCCACATGTCAAAATTGATGTCCAAGATATGGATTGTGATTTTCTCGCTTTCTCTGGACATAAATTATGTGGTCCAACTGGAATTGGTGTTATGTATGGAAAATACGAACTTTTGAAAGATATGCCACCTTTACTTTCTGGTGGTGGAATGAACACAAGATTTGATACCTGTGGGGATATTCTTTTACAAAAACCTCCGCTTAAATTTGAAGCTGGAACACAAAATATAGCTGGTGTTCTTGGCTTAGAAGCTGCGATTAAATATATTGAAAAAATAGGAATAGATAATATACAAGAACATGAGCATAAACTTCATGAATTTGCTATAAGTGAATTATCTAAATTAGATAATGTAACAATCTATAATCCTTATGCTTCAACAGGTATAATAACATTTAATATAAATGGAGTTTTTGCTCAGGATGCTGCTACTTATTTAGGCTCTAAAGGCGTTTTTGTTCGCAGTGGTCAACATTGTGCAAAAATATTGATGGATTTTTTAAAGACTTCAGCTACGGTTCGTGCTTCTACATATTTTTACAATGATGAAGAAGATATCAAACGTCTTGTTGGAGCGTGTAAAAACGGAGGTAATTTTCTCGATGCCTATTTCATTTAGTCCTCTCCAAATGAGAGAAATAATTATGGAACATTATCAATATCCACGAAATATTGAGGATAAAAGTCAAGATAAGGACTATATAACAGTTCATATGGATTCGGCTTCTTGTATCGATGATATCTATGTTTCAGTAAAAATAGTTGAAGATAAAATTGTAGATTGCAAATGGCATTATTCAGATTGCTGTGCAATAAGTCGTGCATCTACTTCAATTATGTCAGAATTAGTTATAGGAAAAACTATTGAAGAAGCAAAAGATATTATGGATAATTTCAATAATATGCTCAATGAGAAAGATTATGATTCTGATCTTCTTGAGGAAGCTTGTTGTTTTAAAAATACCTCTGCTCAACCTAGCCGAATTGGCTGTGCAACAATAGGTTGGCGCGGTTTTTGGAATGCAGTATTGGAGATTCAAAATGGAAAAAGATAATTTTTTTATAGATGACAAAGCTAATTTCAAAGATGAAGACGTATCTATTTTCAAGACTGGTAAAGGTTTAAATGAAAATGTTATACGTGAGATATCGAGAATAAAAAATGAACCTGAATTCATGCTAGAATTGCGTTTAAAAGCTTATCATGAATTTGAAAGACATCCTAATCCTAAATTTGGACCTGACCTTTCTTTTATTGATTTTGATGATTATACATATTATACAAAAATTGCTGATAAAGTTGCTTCAGATTGGGAAGAAGTTCCAGATACTGTTAGATCAACCTTTAATAAATTAGGAATTCCTGAAGCTGAACAAAAGTTTTTAGCTGGTGTTTCAACTCAATATGAAAGTGAAACTGTCTATTCTAATATGTTGAAGGAAGTAGAAGATAAAGGTGTTATATTCCTTGATACCGATACTGCATTAAAAACATATCCAGAACTTTTCAAAAAATATTTTGGCAAATTAGTGCCATATACTGATAATAAATATGCTGCTTTAAATACAGCTTGTTGGTCTGGGGGTGCTGTTATTTATGTTCCAAAAGGGGTTAAATTAGAGAAACCTTTACAATCTTATTTCCGTATCAATAATGTTCGATCTGGACAATTTGAAAGGACATTAATTATTGTTGATGATGATGCATCTTTAAATTATGTTGAAGGTTGTACCGCACCGCAATATTCTGAAGATTCTTTGCATGCTGCTGTTGTTGAAATATTTGTTGGTAAAAGAGCAAAATGCCGTTATTCAACTATTCAAAACTGGTCAACGAATATATTAAACTTGGTTACACAAAGAGCACAAGTTGAAGAAGATGGATTGATGGAATGGGTTGATGGTAATGTTGGTTCTGGAACTAATATGAAATATCCTTGCTGTGTTTTAAAAGGTGATCGTGCAAAAGGAAGTTGTATTTCTATCGCTGTAGCAGGAAAAAATCAATTTCAAGATGCTGGTGCTAAGATGATTCATATCGGCAAGAATACTTCTTCTACAATTATTTCAAAGTCGATAGTTAAAGAAGGCGGAAGAGCTAATTATCGCGGACTTGCTAAGATAAATAAGAATGCTTCACATTCTAATTCACATATTGAATGCGATACTTTAATGCTTGATGAAAAATCTTTTTCTGATACTATTCCAGAAAATATAGTAAATAATAATAGCTCATTTATTGAACATGAAGCTTCTGTTAGTAAACTTGATGAGGGAAAGATGTTTTATCTAATGAGCCGTGGCCTTTCAGAAAAAGATGCTAAACATCTATTGGTAATGGGATTTATTGAACCATTTTCGAAAGAATTACCGATGGAATATGCTGTTGAATTAAATCAACTTATTAAACTTGATATGGAAGGTAGCATTGGATGAAATTCGATATTGTAGTTGTTGGCGGTGGACATGCGGGAAGTGAAGCTAGTCATGCTGCTAGTACTATGGGATTAAAAACATGCATGTTTTTCATGTCTTTTTCTCATGTTGGAAATATGCCGTGTAATCCGTCAATTGGCGGTAGTGCTAAAGGAATAGTTGTTAAAGAGATTGATGCTCTTGGCGGAATAATGGGAAAAGTTGCAGATCAAAACGCCTTGCAGTATAAAATGCTTAATCTTTCAAAAGGCCCAGGTGTTCATGCTCTTAGAGCACAAGCAGATAAGATTACATATCCAAAAGGTATTTTAAAAGCTCTCCAGGAAACTCCTAATTTAACTTTGATTGAACAAGAGGTTGTAGATATTATTGTTGAAAATGGAAAAATAGGGGGTGTTTTATTAAAAGATGGCACTAAAGTTGAATGCAAAGCTGTTATTTTAACTACAGGCACTTATATGGAAGCTGATATTTTACGTGGCTCAAGTCGAATACCTGAAGGACCTGATGGAGATAAAAGAAGTACAGGATTATCACCAAATTTAAAAAAACACGGCATCAGTTTATTCAGATTAAAAACAGGTACTCCTCAAAGGATAAAAAAAGATAGCATAGATTATTCTGTTTTAGAACCACAGTATGGTTCAAATTTACCATTGGCTTTTAGTTTTGATACTAAAGAATATTTACCTTTGGAAAAACAAATACCTTGTTATTTAACATATACAAATTCCATTACCCATAAAATAATTCTTGATAACCTTGATAAAAGTGCAATGTATGGTGGATATGTAAAAGGAATAGGACCGCGATATTGTCCTAGCATTGAAGATAAAATTGTTCGTTTTAAAGACAAAGAAAGACATCAATTGTTTTTGGAACCTGAATCAATATATACTGATTCTATTTATCTTCAGGGTTTTTCTACTTCTATGCCGATAGATGTTCAAGAAAAGATGGTTCATTCTTTAAAAGGTTTGGAGAATGCTGAAATATTAAAATATGCATATGCAATTGAATATGATGCAATAGAACCTATGCAATTTGATAAATCACTGGCTTTACGAAACATTAAAGGATTATATGGTGCCGGACAGATTATTGGAACTTCTGGTTATGAGGAAGCTGCTGCCTTAGGCTTGATGGCAGGAATAAATGCTGCGTTATATGTAAAAGGGGAAGAACCTTTTATACTTAATAGACATGAAGCTTACATTGGCGTTATGATTGATGATTTAGTGACAAAAGGAACTAAAGAACCTTATCGTCTTTTATCATCACGTTCTGAATATCGCCTTTTAACTCGTAGTGATAATGCTTTATCGCGTCTTTTTGAAAAAGGTTATAAACTGGGCTTAAATAGTGAAGAACGTGCTAAAAGATTTGCTAATCGAGAGGAAAAAATTACTATTTGGAAAGACTTTGTCAAGAAAACACATGTCGGAAAAAATGAAGAACTTTTAAATTTATTAAAGACGAAAGAAATTACTTTTGTTGAACCTGGCAGTAAGAGCCTTGAAGATTTAATAAAAAGCAAGGCTATAACTTATGATGAAATAAAAAATATTTTTCCAGCTCTTCCCGAATTAACATATGATGAAAGTTTATCCATGATGATAGATATTCAATATGTAGGATACATCGATTTAGAAAAAAGAGAAGCTGAACGGATGATGGTCGCTGAAAATTATCCCTTACCACTAGATATAGATTATATGAAAATTGAAGGTATTTCTATGGAAGCAAGGGAAAAATTAAATATAATTAAACCTCATAATATTGGTGAAGCTAGTAGAATAACTAATGTTCATCCAGCTGATATTAATGTTTTGTTGCTCTATTTAAAAACGCATGTAAAATAAAAAAATACATATGATCAATTTTAATGTGGTATAGCTCAATAGCTATACCATTTTTATTAAAAAATTGCATAAAGTTAATAATTATTTAATATTGAATTGGTTATATTTAAATAGAATATGATATAAAAAACGTTATCAATTATTTTGATAACGCTAAATTTATTTATGGTATTTTTTTAGTTCTTTTAAATTGTTAGTTTTATAAATATTTTTTAAACGATCATAATTTTGAGCTATATTTTGTTCGTATTTAGAATTACGTTCAGGATAATAAAATTTTAAGTGTTCCATATTTTCGGGCATATAAATTATATTTTCCCAGATATCTGGTCGATCATAAGGATATCTATCTTCAGCATCAACATCAACAGGAGTATAGCGCAAATAACTTCTGACATGGATTGGTTTCTCTTTAACGAAAGAATAGGCATTTTCAATTGCCAAAGCAGCAGATTTGGATTTTGGAGATAAAGCTAAATCAACTACTGTGAAACCTAAAGGAATCATTGCTTCTGGTAATCCAGAAGATAAAGCGACTTGACAAGCGTTATAACAGCGATCGACAGCAGGAGGATTTGCTAATCCTATATCTTCATAAGCAGTGATTAATAATCTTCTTATAGTTCCTTCCAAATCGCCAGAAGAAAGCATTTTTCCAAGATACAATATCGCTGCATCAACATCGCTTCCGCGGATTGATTTTTGTAAAGCGGAAACAGTATCATAATGTTCGTCTTCATCTTTATCCATAAGTGTATTAGAGGAAAAATTTAAAGAATTGATATCTTCTTCAGTTATAAGATGATTTTTTGTATAGCTCAAACTAGCAGACTCTAAAATATTATATCCATAACGGAGATCACCACCAGCAATTTTAGAAATATAATTAAGCGCTTCATCAGAAAAAGAGCGAGAATTATTTAAACCATTAGGACTGACTAGAGCTTTTTTAAGTCCGATAAGTATTTCTTGAGGTTTTAAAGGAAATACTTCCAATAATCTTGTTCTAGATCTTATTGCTTTATTAATCGCTAAAATTGGGTTGCTTGTTGTTGCACCAATGAAAATAAAAGTTCCTGCTTCTAAATATGGTAAAAATAAATCCTGTTTATCTTTATTTAAACGATGGACTTCATCCACCATAATAATGCTAGGAATTAACTTTGCTTCTTTAATTGCTTGCATCATTTCATCTTTATTGCTGGTAACAGCATTGAGCTTTATGAAATTTATATTCATACTCTTAGCAAAAGCTTCGGCTATTGTGGTCTTGCCACATCCAGAAGGACCATATAAAATCATACTTAAAGCGACATCGGATTCTAAACAATTTCTGAGAAATCCATTTTTTCCAACAAGGTGTTCTTGACCTATTACTTCATCTATTGAAGTAGGTCTCATACGAAAAGCTAGTGGTTGTTTCATTCTTTTATTTTATCATTTTTTCTAAGTATATAAAATATCATTTATAAAAAACAAAAGGAGATACTGTTAAGTAAAGTTGATTTAAAATAGTTTGCCATTATGGTATAATTTTTTTATGAGAATTTTAGTACAAGTAGTAAAAAATGCCAAAGTCGATGTCGATGGCAAAACTGTAGGAAAAATAGATAAAGGCGAATTGATTTTTGTTGGCTTTAAGCCAGGAGATTCTACAAAAATAGTTGATAAAATGATTCAAAAACTTTTGAAATTGAGAATATTTTTTGATGGAGAAAAAACTAATGCTTCATTAGATCAAGTTAATGGAAAAATTTTATCAGTTAGTCAATTTACTTTATATGCTAATTTAAAAGAAGGAAATAGACCTTCATTTAGTTCATGTATGAATAAAGATGATGCAGGAAAATTATATGAATATTTTCAAAATGAATTGCTGAAATTTAGACCTGATACAGAATTTGGGATTTTCCATGCTGATATGGAAGTTAGTTTGCTAAATGATGGACCTTTCACAATTTTACTGGATTCGGAGGAATTAGGTTATGAGTAAAAAAGTATTACTAGGGCTATCTGGAGGAGTAGATAGTGCTGTAGCAGCATATTTATTAAAACAGCAGGGCTATGATGTTACAGGTTGCTTTATGCGAAATTGGGATTCTATTACCAACAATGATATTTTAGGTAATCCTACATTAGATGGCAGTAAATGTTCACAAGAACTTGATTATGATGATGCGGTAAAAACCGCTCAAGAAATTGGAATTCCTCTTTTAAGAATAGATTTTATCGAGGAATATTGGAATGAAGTTTTTACGTATTTTCTTGATGAATATAAAAAAGGGAGGACACCTAATCCTGATATCTTTTGCAATAAATATATAAAATTCGAAGCGTTTAGAAAATTTGCTCTTGAAAATGGATTTGAAATGATAGCTATGGGGCATTATGCAAAAAAAATAGTTAAAAACGGATATTCATATTTATGCAAAGCTAAAGATTTAAACAAGGACCAGTCTTATTTTTTAGGACAGGTTAATGAAGAACAATTAAGTATGGCACTTTTTCCATTAGCAGAAATAACCAAACCTGAAGTTCGTAAAATAGCTGAAAAGTTAAATTTGACTATAGCTAAGAAAAAAGATTCAACTGGTGTCTGTTTTATTGGTGAAAGAAATTTTAGACAATTTTTAAAAAATTATATTCCTGCACAACCTGGTAAAATTGTAGATATAAAATCAAAAAAGATAATAGGTGATCATGATGGTGTATATTACTATACTATTGGTCAACATCGTGGACTTAATATTGGAGGACAGCATGGATTTGATAATCTTCCATTTTTCGTCGTTGGAAAAGATGTGGAAAAAAATATTCTTTATGTTGGACAAGAGCCAAATAAATATCAAAAATCTTATGCGGCACATTTGATTAAAGTAAACTGGTTAACACCTGATAGACCAACATCTAAAATTGAATGCATGGCTAAATTTAGATATCGTGCTAAAGATTTGCCAGTAACTTTAGAATTTGATGGAGATGAAATTAAATTGACATATCCTGGATATGATTATATTGCTGTTGGCCAATTAGCAGCTTTATATGATGGAGATATATTAATAGGATCAGGAATCTTGGACCGTCTCGATGATGATAATGGTCAAGAAATTGATTTTTCTTTTAAAAATTGATAGTTATAAATAAAAAACAATCTCATATTTTGTAGTATGAGATTAGAAACTAAAAGAACCTTGATAAGAAATACTGAATTTCGTGATTATCAAGGTTTTTTTGATATTTATAAGGATGAAGAAACAGCAAATTTCGCAGGCTTAAGAAAAATGCTTTATGTCGATGAAGCAAAAATATTATTATTTAGATTACAACAAGATCCTTATGTTGAAATCTATTCATGTTTTTTAAAAAAGACAAACGAATTGATTGGTACTATCTCTATATCAAAAACACCATTATATGGAAATTTTGAAATAGGATATGCTATTTTAAGAAAATATAGAAATCAAGGATTCTGTTTTGAAATTTTAGATAAACTGTTAAAAGTGTTTTCTAATAGTCATTATGTTAAACAATATCAGGCAATTATAAAAAATAATAATGTTAAAAGTAAAAGATTGATTGAGAAACTTGGATTTAAATATGTTGGACACATTAGCTTAAGAAATGATTTAATATATACTAAATTAATTTTAAGTAGAAGTTAAAACATATGTATATCTTTAATTTTTATAGTAATTTTGCTATTATAATAAAGATATGCGAAGAATTATTGGAAGTGTAAAAAACAACAAATTAATTTTATCAGAAGAAAAATTGCATCATTTAAAGGTGCTTCGTTTTAATGTTGGAGAAAAATTAGAAGTAATAACAGAAGATGGTGTATATCTTGCTGAACTACTTTCTTATAATCCATGGAATTTTAAAATTTGTAAAAAAGTTGATTACACTAGAGAATTATCTTTAAAAATAACTGTTTTTTTCCCACTTATTAAAGCAGCAAACTTAGAATGGGGAATAGAAAAATGCATAGAGTTAGGCGCTGATGAGATTCATTTTTTTGCATGTAAAAGAACTTCAGAAAAAATGAATAAAGAAGTCTATGAAAGACGAAAAGAGCGTTGGCAAAAAATAATTGATGGAGCTGTTGAACAATCTAATAGAGATCATCGTGTTATTTTGGGAAATCTATATGATATTGAAGATATATATAAATTAGATTTTGATTATAAATTTGTTCCTTATGAAAAGGAAAGTTTAAAAGGAACAATATTAAATGATTTAACATTTGAAAAAGAAAAATCCCTATCTTTAATAGTTGGACCTGAAGGTGGCTTTGAAGAAGATGAAATTAATAAATTAATAGAAAATGGTTATACTTCTTTTTCGCTTGGAAAAAGAATACTTAGGGCTGAAACTGCTGTATTAGCTGGGCTTGCTATACTTGGAAATATGATGGAGAATTGAAAATGACATTTAAATTATTTGATTATTTAGATTGGAAAATTCCATTAAATATTTCTTCGATGGAAGAAAAGAAAATTATTTCCGAAAATGTAGAATTGTTTTCGTATTACGCTTATTTGAACAAATTTGTTACTGGTCATGAAGCTTTTGCTGTAATTGAAAAAAGTATTTTGATTCAAGGATATTTAAACAAAAAACAAATTGAGCAAGAAGCTGCTTTATATTCTGATACAGAATTACAAAATGAAGAAATTTATAATTCAATTCATGATAGGCTACCATATTTTGTTCATAATGGTATTAAAATATATGTCCCTTTTTTTTCACCGGCATTTAATAAACGTTATGATACAAAAGTATCAAGTTTATCAAAATATCCCTTCAATCTTTTAAAAAAGGATTTTGGCGATGAATTAGTTAATCCGTTTGAATTATATAATAAAGAATTATTTAGTTCTCCATTTTCAAGATTGATCTATATCACTGAGGATAATACAACATTAGCATATTATCATGCTGAATTAAAATGTTTATTTATAATAAATAAGCAGGGAACATTAGATCAAATTATTCCTTTATTTGATGAATATATTGTATTGCCTGACTATACAAATATATTTTCAAGATTAAAGGATTTATTAACATATTTTTATAATTATGATCGTCAAGGTTTTATTGATGCTTTGAAACGAAATAATTTTATTTCGGAATATTTATATAGAGATATAATTCAAAGAAGTCTTAAAACTACGGCAAAAAGGATATCAAAAAGCAATGGAAAATAATACATTTAAAATAGTGACTTTAGGTTGTAAAGTAAACTCATATGAAAGTCAAGGTATTGAAGAATATTTATTAAAAAATGGATTTAAAGAAAGCAAAGCTCCAGAATACATTATTGTTAATACTTGTGCTGTGACAAAAACTGCCGAAAAGAAATGTTTGACTAAAGTTAGATCTTTGTCTGAACATTTTAATGCAACTAAAATTTGTGTTGTCGGATGTTCAAGTTCAATAAGACCAGAGGAATTTTTAAATATTCCTGGGGTAAATGTTGTATCAGGCAATAATGGTAAATTATTTGCTGTTAAAGAACTTTTAAATGGAAAAACAGGTCTCATTTTAAGTAAGAAAAATACACGCAATGAAAAATTTGAAGAAGATATTAAAATTTCTAATTTTGGAAAAGAATGCCGCGCGTTTGTAAAAATTCAAGATGGTTGTGATAATTTTTGCTCTTATTGTATAATTCCAAGAACTAGAGGAAACTCACGTTCTCGTAGCCATGAAGAAATAATAGAAGAAGTAAAAAGATTATATAAATCTGATTATCGCGAATTGGTTATAACGGGAATCGATATGGGAAGCTATGAGGATCCTAACGATGCCGAATATAAATTAGATGATTTGATAGAAGATATAATTATAAATACTCCTGATGATTATCGAATTAGAATTTCTAGTTTAGAAACTAGCCAGATGACGCAAAAATTATTGGATTTATTTATTAATCATAGTGATAAATTAGTTAGTCATGTTCATATACCTTTACAATCAGGATCTTCAGAAATTGTTAAAGCAATGCATAGAAAATATGATTTAGAAGAATTTGTAGAAAAGGTGAATTATCTAAGAAAACACTTACCATATTTAGCTTTATCAACAGATGTAATTGTTGGTTTTCCAGGTGAAACAGAAGATTTATTTATGGAAACATATAAATTTATAGAAAAATTAAAATTTATGAGATTGCATGTTTTTCCTTATTCACCAAGACCTGGAACATTGGCAGCAAGTTTAAAAGACCAAATTCCTGGAAATATAAAAAAGGAACGAGTTCATAGATTGATAGATTTAGGAAATAAATTGCAGGAAGAATATATAAAATTTTGCAATGGACAAACTTTTGTGTTTTTAGCTGAAAAAGTAATAAAAAAAGATGGAAAATTAATTTATCAAGGATATTTAGATAATTATTTAGAAATTTCTGTTGAATATGAAAAAGACATTCTTAGTAAATTGGTTAAAGTTAAGGTTGATAATGGAAAATTTTTAATCGTATAAAAATAGGCTAAGTTCTAAAGGTTAATTATAGAATTTATTCTATTAATTTCTTATAAAAAGTAAAAAAACACTTGATTAATTATATTTTGTTTGATATACTTAGTAAGCGTTGGGGCTGTAGCTCACCTGGCAGAGCATCTGCTTTGCAAGCAGAGGGTAGCGAGTTCGATCCTCGTCAGCTCCACCAAAAATGATTGGACACGAACCAGCAGTAGGTATCTATAACGTCAATGGATTCCTATGTTTGGTTCTTGATAGACATCCTGAGTAATCGGGGTGTCTTTTTTGTATATCGATAAAATTCTTAATCGGCTAATAATCAACGTACAAACAGTCTATCTTTTTTTGTTTCCAGAACTCAAATTAGATATCTCTTTTTCAATATCTTTATTCTGATAGATTTTTGAATCTACAATTAACACATTTGTTCTCATCAATTAAAAAAGAGTATTTGGAATTGCGGAATTGCTATTTGATATAAAATTAACTGTACTGCTTTGAAAATTAGTTATATAAATTATTTTATTTGCCAGCATCTTTTTCCCATCCTTCAAAGCTTCTATTGTCACTGATTTGTTGGCCAGACATTCCAGGCATCATCATTGTCTTTTGAAACAATCCCTTGGACATAAATTGTTTTCTTCCATATTTGATACTATCCATAATAACTCTTATATATTCGTATGATTTTGAATTAGACTCAGCTAATTCAAAAATCGGATTGTATGGATTATTAAGTTCTAATTCACTAGATATAATCTCGTACCATTCATTTATCAATTCATTTAAATTTTTATTTGCCAATTCAACATTAAGCCCCAATTCTTTGGCTTCCTTATAGTTGATCGCATAATCATGGCTTCCAGAGTCACTACACAGGAAGTTGATGATGGTTTTCTTACTTTTTGTACAATCCTGATATGCAAGAAGTTTTTGAGCAATCATTTTAATTTGACCTTGTCTTCGATAAACATCTCCGATAAGTAAGGGGTTGATAGTATCAGACAACTTCAAAAAGGCTTGAATAAGATCTTTGGAATCACGAATACCTAATTCATATTTAGCAAAATTAAAATATCCTTTTGACGGATTCAACACTCGTAGGTAAAGCTAATTCTTGCCCGTTGATGTTAACCTTTGTGCCCAAAGGGCTATTAAGCGACGGGTCTATAGGGCCCAATGTTGATTGATGCGTTAAAATAATATTATTGGCCCCTAAGCACATAATGGTTCCGGAGCTTCGTGCTTTTCTTGGAACTATAATTTCTAATTTTGCACAATATTCCCGTATTAAATTGACAATATTCCATGTTGCCATAGTATCTCCGCCTAGAGTATATAAAATCAATGTAATTTTTTCTGTTTGCCCTATCGCTTCAAGATGTTTCCCAAAAATATCTATGGAGTCAGGTGCTATTTGATTTTCCATGTTCGCTCTGTCGCCTGTAACATATGCAATCACTTTAGAATTTCTTATTTTTTCAATTTTTTCATATATTTCTAGTAGTTTTTGTTTCATATAAATCTCCTTCTTCTAAGCACAGTTTCTTATATTGCTTTCTTAATAGCGACTATTAGTATCAGTATTCATTGTATCATATCAACCAAATGAACATTCAAAAACATAACAGTTTTATTGTTGACAAATGGTTTTATATGTGATCTTAAGTTGGGTATCCAGGTTACTAGATATGGATCAGTCGGAAGCCCAACCTGTGTGGCATGATTGTGACCAATCTTATCTTCTAAAATATGTGCTCTAGTCTTTAAATAATTACAAATGTGTTATACAATAGGAGTGTAAGGAGACTTTGGTATGAATTGGCCGAAAATCATCAAAACCATTAGAGAGAAGCTTTTTATCACACAAACCGAGTTAGCCGAGATGATCGACGTCTCTTTTGCATCCGTCAATAGATGGGAGCAGGGACACCATGAACCTACGATGAAAGCGAAGAGAAAGCTTGCCGAGATTTGCAGGCAGAACAGCATCGATATGGAGGCACTTTAAGATGCATCCGTTCGTGAAATGGGCTGGCGGAAAGACCCAACTTTTGGATAAGTTAGTCGCATTGATGCCAAAGGAATACAACCATTACTTCGAGCCGTTCATCGGCGGGGGAGCGTTGCTTTTTCATGTTGCTCCAAAAGATTTCACCATCAACGATTTTAATTCGGAGCTCGTTCAGGCATACAGATGCTTTTCCAATCCAAGCGATACAGAGAATCTTATTGAGCGGCTCAAATTCCATCAGGAGAACCATTCCGAGGAACATTATTACGAAGTTCGCTCCATGGACAAATCCCCTGATTTCCTATCGCTGCCAATATACGAAAGGGCGGCGAGGATGATTTATCTCAACAAGTCGTGCTTCAACGGCCTTTATAGGGTCAACAGCAAAGGCTTTTTCAACGTCCCGTCCGGAAAGAAAAAGAGCGTTGTTTGCTATGAAGAGAAAAACATCCAAGAAATAACTGATTTCTTCAACAAATCAAAATTCGAGATTCTCAACGGAGATTTCGAAAATGCCGTTGCTAATGCAAAGAAGGGCGATTTCGTTTATTTCGACCCACCATACGACACATGGGAAGACAAGGATTCCTTCACCTCCTATGCCAAGAATCCTTTCGGAAAAGACGAACAAAGAAGACTTGCAAACTGCTTTAAATTCCTTTCCGACAAAGGCGTCTATGTCATGCTGAGCAACCACAACACGGATTTTATCCGAGAGCTATACAAGGATTTCGACATTCACGTCGTCGAGGCGAAGAGAATGATCAATTCCAAAGCCGACGGGCGGGGGAACGTCGAGGAGGTGATTATCACCAATTATGAAGATTGAGCCTTATTTTCAAGAGGATGACTTCACGCTTTATCTCGGCGATTGCAACAAGGTGTTGAAATCCATTCCTGAAAAATCGATAGATGTCATCTTTGCTGATCCGCCGTACTTTCTTTCAAGTGGAGGAGTTTCCTGCCATTCAGGAAAACAGGTATCCGTCAACAAAGGTAACTGGGATAAGGCGTTGACTCCACAAGAAAAACTTTCCTTCAATAGGAGATGGCTTAAGTCGTGCCGACGCGTTCTCAAAGACGATGGAACTATATGGATTAGTGGAACGTTCCACAACATCTATTCCGTAGGTGTTGCCTTGGAATTGGAAGGATATTCCATCATAAACAACATCACGTGGCAAAAGCCTAATCCCGCTCCGAATTTGGCCTGTAGATGCTTTACCAATTCGACCGAGACCATCATTTGGGCAAGGAAGATAGATGCCAAGGGCAAGAAAGGCAAGCATTTCTTCAACTACTCATTAATGAAAGAAATCAATGGTGGAAAGCAAATGAAGGACGTTTGGCTTCTCAATTTGCCTAAGAAGGATGAGAAGAAATTCGGAAAGCACCCGACGCAAAAGCCCTTGTCGGTTTTGGAAAGGATACTTCAGGCATCCACAAAAGAAGGTGACATTATCCTTGATCCATTCAATGGAAGTGGGACTACGGGAATTGCTTGCAAAGCGATGAACAGGAAATACATTGGGATAGACAATGAAAAATCATATCTAGACCTGACAATAAACAGATACAAAGGAACAATGGAGGAAAAACAATGAAAAGAAACTTTGAATCATGGCTGTTGACGATGAAAGACAGCATCGCGACATGGAACTATTACACCGATTTTCCAAAGGTATACGAAAACGTCAACAAATTGAAGGTCGAACTCAATATCTTGAATTCGCTTATAGGCTCCAAAAACATTGAGGACGAGTTTAAAGCATTGCTTTCTAGATACCCAGAAATCATCAAAGCAATTCCGATTCTTTTGGCGAAAAGAGAAAAGGAAATCAAAGTCATAGACTCAAAGGAGACCTATGTCTTCAATTTTGCCAAGATGAACTACACCGTTGATCAATATGCATTGTTCATGAAGAACAGCGGCCTTTTCGAGCTTCTTCAAAACCATATCATCAACAATCTCATCGACTACGTTCTTGGCGTTGAAGTCGGAATGGATACCAACGGAAGAAAAAACAGGACCGGAGATGCGATGGAAGATTTGGTTGAGTCCTATCTCATCAAGGCAGGTCTGGTGAAAGGTGAGACGTATTTCAAGGAATTGAACAAGTCAGACGTCGAGAGGATGTTCCATTTGGATTTGTCGGGTATCAGCAACCAGGACAAGACCGAAAAGAGATTCGACTTCGTCTTCAAAGGTCCTCTCGGTGATGTCTACGCTTGTGAATGCAATTTCTATAGCGGAGGCGGATCGAAGCTTAACGAAACCGCAAGGAGCTATAAGACTCTCGCTCTAGAAGCACAAGGAATCTCTCGATTCACATTCGTGTGGTTTACGGACGGTTTGGGATGGAACAGTGCAAGGCACAACCTTGAGGAAACGTTTGATGTTTTGGACACCGTTTACAACATCAAAGATTTGGAAGATGGCATTGCCGAAAAGCTATTAGACGCGAAGCACGTCATCAATGAAATATTGGTGAAAAACAACTAATTTTTGTAAACAAGATAAGGACCGGCCACAATCTGCCACAGTTGGCAGTTTGGAAGTGGGCCGCTCCGCAGGTCTTGGAACCGGGAAACCCGGCTTCCACACATGAGAGGAGCTTCGCGAAAAACAAATAAAAAGAGGACTACAAAATAAAAAAAATCGACGGCAAACTTGATATGAAAAGTTTATCATCGTCCCATTTAAATTTTTTGTTTGGATCAGGGATTAATGGTAAAGCGTTTCCTCAATTTAACGGCTTTGCAAGAACGTTAGAATCATTAAAAAATGCTGGAGCAAAGTCTGAAAACCTTGAGCAAGCTCTTAATGAAATCGAAAATAAGGACGAGCGAAAAAAGATACTTGAAACATTCAAAGGTGAATTCAAAGATAAAAACGACAAGATTGAATGGAATCATCTCTCCATTACAAATATTAAGTATTTGTTTTCATCGATAAACAAAATAATAGAAAATAGCGAGAATCGTACAAATTCGATGAAACAAGTTAATGTGTACACCTTGAATTATGATTCCATAGTTGAAACGGCGATTGGTGAAATGGGGTTAATTACAAATCACCTTTCTTCAACTAACATCGAGACTTTCGATAGTCTATTCAACATTGTGGCATATGATTACGCATTGAAAAAATACATACCAACGTATTTGATATCGCATCTTCATGGTGATTTTAAGAACCCAATTCTTCCAGGGGTGAATAAATACGACGATGTTTTACAAGCAAAAAAGTTCGAGTTACTTTTCAAAATGAAAGAGCATTTATCTAGGCGCTATTCTGTGTTGTTTGTTATCGGATATTCTGGACATGATAAGCATATTAACAGCATTTTAAAAGACTGCATAAAGGCGGGTTTGACTATTTATTGGGTAAACTTTGAAAGTGACACCAATATTCCTTCCGATTTGACTGACGAAGATGTTTTGGTAATTGAAGGGGATGGCGCGAATGACTCTACAGCAGTATTGAATGGGAGATTAAAAGAATCATGGGAACAACTGTCGGAAGAATAATCGAAGTAAATGGATTGAAAATCAAAGCGAAGCTGTTCGAACTCCTTCCTCCGTATTTAACGACGAATGGAAAACGTGAATCATCTCCGAAAATCAACGCTTATGTTAAAACGAAAATAGGAGTAGATACTATTATTTGCCAAGTAGATGGGGAATATAGCGTTGAGAAAGAAGATGAAGTCGATAGTCATTATCTAGACTTGAGTGTCAAAGGGTATTTAGATAACGGGACCTTCATACAGGGACTTCGTGTTTTGCCAATCGTTTCCGCAAACATCGAGCTTCTAGAAGAGTGTGATTTAAGATGTATATATTCCGATAAGAACAATTTTGATCTTGAACTTGGACATGACATTTTTGATGAAAGCAAGATTATAAGTGTTTCACTCAACAAATTGATTCCGTCGCATATTGGTGTTTTTGGTAACACTGGAAGTGGAAAATCAAACACTATAGCGAAAATTCTCAGCTCTTATTCTGATGCACTATCAGCCTCCACAAAGCAGGCGGCAAAATTCGTCGTAATCGATCTTAACAATGAATATGGCGGAAATGCTATTTGTAATAAAGAACGTAAGGTAATCTATAAGTTATCCACAAGGAAAGACTCCGAAAAGAAGATTCCTCTCAATCTCGATAGCCTTTCCGAAGATGATTTCGTTGTATTAATGAATGCATCTCAAAAGACACAAGTTCCAGTTGTCAAAACTGCCTATAGAAGCATGAAAGAAGATCATGAGACAGGTTACTATTTAAACTATCTAAAAAATGTAATCAAAAATTCGAGAAGAGCCCTTTTAAACTCCATTCGACATCATTTGGAAAATTATATCTATGGATTAGAACATTTAAAATGGCATTCCACGGCCCAGAAATATTATTTTGAAGTTGATGGACAAAAACACTATTGCGAGAATGAGGATGGAGAAAAATATCTCGATGAACTCATTATAAAATTACCTGGCGATCCTCTTGATAGGTTTGTTTTCGAACTTTACTTCGCAATCGCAAAAGAAAATGAAAATGGTGTTAACATAGATTTCATCATGCCACTGGCTTCTAGGGCTCAAAAATTAGTTGATGATTTCAAGAAAATCTTTGATTTCTCCGGCAATTTCGAGAACCTCTTCGATAATAAAAGCAAAAATATAGCAATCATCCAACTAGCAAACGTTAACAAAGACATGAAAGAGATAATTCCATCAATTATTGCAACGAACATATTTAAAAAATTGCAGGAAGTAAAAGAGGACAAAGATTCAATTTCGCAAATCGTATCAATTGTTGTAGATGAGGCTCACAACATTCTTTATGAAGGAGATTCTTCGAAACCAACGCACGCAACCATATTAGAATCTTTTGAAAAAGTAGTTAAAGAAGGAAGAAAATTTGGCGTTTTCTTGATGTTGGCTAGTCAAAGGCCGAGCGATATTTCACCAACAATTATTTCTCAGCTTCATAATTACTTTATTCATAAATTGGTTAATCCATCCGATATTTCAATTATCAGGAAAGCCGTTGCATATATGGATGACAAGGCTATGGATTTCGTTACAATACTGTCTCCTGGTGAATGCATCGTTTCTGGAACAGCATTTCAAATGCCTTTGTTTGTATATGTTTCCCAATTGGAACCGATTAAACGTCCCAAATCGGAGAATGTTGTTTTGTTTGGCGAAGGCGGTTTGCTCCAGTGTGAAGATCTAGAAAATACTTTTTAACCAACAATTCAATTGCATTATGGACATGAGTTCATATCAAATGAAAGGAGGCTTCGCCAATGGTACAAAAACAATTGAACCCGCATGACATAGCAAGGCTTTTCGCCGAGGACGTCAAGAGGTACGTCGACATCGTCGGATCGACGGACGATTTATCGGCAACGAACGTCTACAACATATTGGGCGGATATGAGCAAGAAGACTCCTTCAAGGAATCGCTGAAGGTGATCGAGAAAGTGAACGAATTCAGGACGGAATTTGCAAGAGACAGGTATTTCCTTGTGACAATCGACATCCACGAGAAGCTTTTCGAATTGGATAACGAAAGCCTAAAATCAATCAGGAAGCAAATCTGCGACCTAGCAAGCATTGAAGATTGGGATGAGAAATCGTTGGCCCGTTACGCCTTTTTGGTCATGAACCTTTCCATCATGAAGAACAGGGACTACTTGAAAGGCTTTGAGGGAGAGACGGAAAGGGAGAAGTACATCCATCTCATATTCGACAAATACTTGGAGGTGACGGCGAATGAAAAGCAGTGAGGTAGGCAAGACCGCTGTCATCTATGCTAGATATTCCTCCGAAAGGCAGAACGAGCAGTCCATCGAGGGGCAAATAAGAATCATAAAGGCCTTTGCCGAAAGGGAAGGCTACAACATCATCGACTCCTACATAGACAAAGCCATCACAGGAAGGACAGATGACAGGCCATCGTTCCAAAAGATGATAGAAGCCAGCAAGAACCATACCTTCCAATACGTGCTCGTGTATAAGCTGGACAGGTTCTCAAGAAGCCGTTACGACTCGGCGATATACAAGAAGATCCTATCCGACAATGGCGTCAGGGTAATTTCGGCAACGGAAAACATCGGGGAGAACCCCGAAGGAATCATCCTTGAGGCCGTTTTGGAAGGTTACAGCGAATACTATTCCAAGGAACTCGCCCAGAAGATCATCAGAGGAAACTACGATTCCCGAAGCAAGGGGCTTTTCACGGGCGGAAGGGTGATTTACGGCTATAGGATCGTCGACAGGAGATACGTCATCGAGGAAAACGAGGCGGAAATCGTCAAACGTATCTTCGATGAGGTCATCAACAAAAAGAAGCTTGTCGATATCGCAAAGGGACTGAACGATTCCGGCATCCCTTATGTTGGCGGAGACAAATGGGACGAGAAGAAGCTTTCGAGTATGCTCCGCAACGAGAAATATATCGGCATTGCGAGGTTCCATGACTCCGTGTTTGAAAACATGGTGTCAAGAATCATAGACGACTCCGTGTTCAAGGAAGCCGGCAAGGTTTTGGATAGGAACAAGCACAAATGCAAGGTCAAGAAGGATTACAAGTTCCTTCTCAGCGGGAAAATCTATTGTGGCGATTGCGAGACCTTGATGTACGGGCATTCAGGCACGTCAAGGGCAGGCAAGCTCTATCTCTATTACAAATGTAAGAATGCGGTCAACGCTCATTCCTGCAGTATGAGACCCGTCAAAAAGGGTTTCATAGAGGATTTCGTCGTCAATTACGCCATCGAGTATCTTCTCAGCCCTGAGAATATCACTAAGCTGGCAAACGACATGGTCAGCTACTACAACCAGTTCATCGACGATGACGTTCAAATCAAAATCCTAGAGGATGCATTGAAAGAAACGGAGACGAGGCTGAACAACTCGCTCAAGGCAATCCAGATGGGGATTATCAACAAATCGGTTGCCGATATGGTCTCTTCCTTGGAAAAAGACAAAGACACCATGGAGAACGACCTACTCAGGCTTAAGAGCAAGACAAAGGCCAAAATAAGCTTTGATCAATGCTACCAGTTCCTGCTTTCATTGGCATATCCTGACACGAAGCGTGAGGAAAACAAAGAGCTCATCATAAATAAACTAGTGAAGATGGTGATTGTGTACGAGAACAAGGTCGGCGTAGTCTTCTATCCGTGTGATACGCTAAATGTCAAGGCCAATAATAATGATGATTTTGGCGGAAACGGATCAAATGACGATGGGCAAAACAGCGGAAATTCCTCATCTTTCGGCGGTTCGAATCCAATCACGTTCGGTCCACCAATTTGCTCTTGTGCTTACATATAATGGTATGTAAGCTTTTTTTATTCGAAAAATTAATTTATAGAAGTTGTAATATATTTATAAATTCTTTTTACTGGATTACTTTTATTATAATTTTAATATATTAAATAAAAAGGAGACTTATATGAAAGTTTTAATGATTAATGGTTCACCAAGAAACGAAGGAAATACCACAATTGCTTTAGAAGAAATGCGAAAAGTTTTTGAAAAAATAGCGTTGAAGTTGAAATTATTCAAATAGGACAAATGGCAATCCATGGTTGTATATCCTGTAATTATTGTTATAAAAATGGTAAATGTGCTTTTAATGATATTGTTAATCAGTTGAATGAAAAGTTTGAGAAATCTGATGGTTTAGTTGTTGCTTCTCCTGTGTACTATGCTTCAGCAAATGGAACTCTAATTTCTTTATTAGATAGATTATTTTATTCATCCAATTTTGATAAAAGAGCAAAAGTTGGTGCTAGCGTTGCATGTGCCAAAAGAGGTGGCTGCTCATCAACTTTTGATGAATTAAATAAATATTTTACTATATCAGGTATGCCACTTGCTTCTAGCTGTTATTGGAATAGTATTCATGGTAGAAAAGTAGGGGAAGCTATAGATGATTTAGAAGGTCTTCAAACTATGCGCGAATTAGCAAGTAATATGATTTTTTTGATGAAGTCAATAGCTCTTGGCAAAGAAACATATGGATTACCTGAGAAAGAGAAAAAAATAATGACTAATTTCATAAAATAAAAACTGCTTATATTTGAAATTATTATTTTAATAGAATAATAAATTTCAAAAAGCAGTTTTTTTATTTAATTTCAACTAATGCATTAGTGCCATAAATTGATTTATCGATGGTAGAAAGATAATCTTTGATAAATGTTGTGCCATTGATTTCTTGGCCTGTTGTTATGAAATTAATATTTTTTGTATAATCATTTTTATAATATTTAGAATAGTTTTTATTTAAAACTTGATCTTTTATCTTAATATCAATTAAATCGATATTTGAAATATAATGAGTTGAATTATTGTATTCAGGACGAGTATCTATAGTGCCCATTATAGAAATAGTTGGAGAATTATTAACTTTTTTTAGGTATATATTATTTACTTCGACACTATTTATTGAACCAAGGGAAGTTGTCCCGTGTCCATTTGACCAAGTTGAAGAAAATTCAGTAGAAAAATCAATCAAATAGTTTTTTCCATTTCCTTGTCCCATTGAAGCATCTTCTATTAAAATATTTTTAAATTTTATATTTTTTATTTCAGCGTTATTTCCATTATGAATTGATATTGGTGCATTGTGATAGGCATGAATAATAATTATGTCCTCAAAACTGATATCTTCCATTCTTTTTCCATAAGTTTCATAGCCAATTTCTAAGCATTGTGCTAAATCAGTCCAAACTATTATTTTTTTAAAATGAACATTATAAGTTGAGCCTTCACTTCCATTATCCCAACGTGGGTAATTTTTTACAACTAAAGAATCATCCCATGTTCTAACGAATGAATTAGTACAAATAACGTTTTTTGAACTTTGAATTGATATGCCATCACCATTGCTTCTAGAAGATATGATCTTTATATTATCAATTTCAATATTGTCGCAAAAATATATGTTATAACACCATCCTGCTGGATCTAAGTTAGTTATGCCTTTAAATTTCATATTTTGGCAGTAAGAGAAATCAAATGGAACGAGTTTTTTTCCTGTATCAACATTTCTTTCAAACATTGAATTGTCGATAATACCTGATCCAACTATTTGAACATTATTTAATTGATATCCAGTAAATCCTGCTTGAACTATAGCTCCTACATCAATAAATACAATTTGATTGGATTGCAAATGTATAAAATTATCATTTGATATATATTTGGAATTAGAAGAATTATGTATTCCACTAGGAAAATAAATTAAATTATCTTTATTTTTATATTCTTCATATTCGTGATATGAATTGACAAAAAGATGAAGAGTTTTATGATTAATAAATTCAATAGTATATTGACCTTTTGAACTGATTTCAAATTTTACAGTTCTTCTATTTTCATCTATAGAATAAGGGATTTCAGCATCAGTTGGGTTAATGGTTAAACGGCTGTTGATACGAAAATTACATTGAATAATAAATTCAATTTTTCCTTCTATTTCCAGAGAAACAGCTCCATTATTTACTCGAGAAGATGCTTCTTTTGTCCATGAGTGACTAATATTAGTTTTTACATTTACTATTGGTATATTTTCACCAAGAGCATAAAGGCGCATATTTGGATAAATGTATTCTTCATCGATATTTTTTGAAAAGACTAATTTGTTAATTTTTTTATCATCTTCAACAGCAGTATTTTTAAAATAATCATCTTCAAGAATATAAAATCCGTTATCATCTTTTTCATAGTTATTTTCAGTTGGAGAATAAGATGAACTATTTATATTAGAACTTGAAGAAGTTGTTATTGATGAAACTATATTTGAATTGCAACTTGTTAAAATAATAACAAAAATAGATAGAATTATTTTTTTTATATTCATTTAACTATTGTCCCTTCAGTTTTGATGTCAAATAGACAAGCGTTTGTTAAATCCATAGATATTTTTAAATTCGTTCCAGGGGCAAAGCTAGAATAGGTGTCACTGCTAGAAATATAGGTACCTTCAATGCCATTTATATTCATATAGATCAATGCTTCATCACCTAGTTGTTCAGTAATTTTAACGATAGCAGAGATGTTTTGTTCTTTATAATTTATGTTTTCACTAGGTACAATAGCTTTAGGACGAATACCTAGTGTGACATATTGATTATAATAGGTGCATGGGATTTTATCGCCGATATTTTGTGGAAGGTATAATTTAATTTTGTCATTAAATTCTACAAAGTATCTATTGTCTTCTTTTGTTAATTTTACTTTGAAGAAATTCATTTGAGGTGTTCCGATAAATCCAGCGACAAATTTATTAATTGGATGGAGGAATAATTCTTTTGGAGAAGCGACTTGTTGAATTATACCTTCTTTTAAAACAACAATTTTTGTTCCCATTGTCATAGCTTCTATTTGATCATGAGTAACATAGGTAAAAATAGTTTGTAAATCATTATGTAGTGTGGATATTTCTGTTCTCATCTGTGCTCTCATTTTAGCATCAAGATTTGATAAAGGTTCATCTAGTAAGAAAGCGGAAGGATTTCTAACCATCGATCTCCCTAATGCAACTCTTTGTCTTTGACCTCCAGATAGATTAGCTGGTTTTCTATCTAGATATTCATATAAATTGATTTTTTTTGCGATTTCTTCAACAATTTCATTGATTTCTTTTTTTCTTTCTTTTCTATATTTTAAGCTGAAAAATTTAGAAAATGGAATTTTCTTACTGATATTTAAAGGAAAAGCAATATTTTGTCGCACTGTTAAATTTGGATAAAGAGCATAGTTTTGAAAAACCATAGCAATATTTCTATTCATAGGAATTACGTCATTCATCAATTTATCGTTGATATATAATTCTCCATCAGTAATTTCTTCTAGACCGGCAATCATTCTTAAAACTGTGGATTTTCCACATCCAGAAGGACCGACAAAAACAACAAATTCTTTATCATATATATCAAGCGAAAAATCTTTAACAGCTTCTACACCATTTGAATATACTTTCTTTATATGTTTCAAAACAATTTTAGGTTTGTTATCTTCATTGAGATTATTGACAATTTCTATTATTTCTTCAAAATTTTTTATTGGATATGTTGTTTTACTATATTCGCTTGCTTCTAGAAGTCCGATAGTTTTGAATCCTCCTCTTGTTCCAGATTCAATACCAGCTATTGCATCTTCTACCACTAATGCTTCGCTAGGTTTTAAGCCAAGTATTTCACTGGCTTTAAGAAAAACTTCAGGATGCGGTTTGGAATGATTTATCATATTTCCATCGACGATTACATCGAATAAAGAAGTTAAGCCAACTTTGTTTAAAATTAATTTGGTATTTTTACTCGAAGAACCAATTGCTAGTTTTAAGCCTTTTTTCTTTAATTCATGAAGGGTTGAAATAACGTTTCTTGAAACCGATTCAATATTTAACTGTTCTAATAAATTAATATAAATCTCATTTTTTTGATTTGCTAAATTTATTTTTTCAGAATCTGTATATTCTTTATTACTACGTTCGAGGACAATATTTAAAGAATCCATTCTGGAAACACCTCTAAGGCGATTGTTGATTTTTTCATCAAAATAGATGCCTTCTTGATCAGCGATTTGTTTCCAAGCTAAATAATGAAATTTGTCGGTGGATAAGATAACACCATCAAGATCGAATATAATGCCTTTTATCATATAATTTCCTCCAATTTATATTGTTTATTTTGATAAGCTTCTAAATAATAAGATTTATTTTTATATTTAAATTTTAAACTAATTTTCCTAATTTTTTTCGGAATATTTAAATTAATAGATATATCATCATTTTTAAATGACATTCCTAATATTCCGTATATAAGAACCATATAGGCACCACCATTACTAGCTGGATGAGTACCGCCAATATATATACCACCTGCAAACATTTTTTGGTCGGTACCAAGATCTATGGAACTAGATTTTAAGAACATTTCGTAAGCAGTTTTATATTCTTTAATAGTAAAACCTAAAATTCCATACATTGAACTAGAGAGGCTAGATCCGTGCTCTGTATATGGATAATAAAAATCATAGTTAGCTTTTTTTATATCGAAACTAAAATAATCACGAAAAAGAGAAATCAAGGCAACTACATCAGCTTGTTTGATAACTCTAGTAGGATAAGCAACGCCATTCTCTGTTCCCCAATATTCATTTTTAAATTTTAATCTAGAACGAACGATTTCGACCGATGTATCTTCTAAATTAAAATAGTTAGAAAATTGTTCGATTATTTTTTGATCATTTGGTTGAGGTAAATATAATTTATTTGTAAAATCTTCAATTTCTTTTATTAAAGGAGAATTTTTTTCAATTTTTAATAAATATTTTAGAGTTATTTTACATGCATAATAAGCCATATAATTGGTAAAAGCATTGTCATTAACTCTTTCGTGATATTCATCTGGACCAATTACATCGTTTAAATGATATACACCATCAATTTCATTTTTATAACTTATAAAAAATGTTGCAACTTCTTTCATTACATCGAGTGCACCAGAAAAAAGAATGGAGATATCATCAGTCATTTTTATATATTGTTCAATTGAATAAACTATATCGGCAGAAATATGAATTTGTTTTTCGTTAAAATAAGTTCTTATAGGTTTATTTGTTAAAGGATCAGTAACATTATATTTTGAACAGGCTTCAAGTCCAGTATCTTGGCTTTCCCAAGCATAGAAAGCTCCTTCATAACCAAATTCTTGAGCTTTCTTTTTTGCTCCTTCTAGTGTGTTGATTCTATATAAAATTAGATTTCTACTAATTTCTGGATCAACCATGTTGTAAAAAGGCTCTAAAAATATTTCTGTATCCCAAAATATGGCACCTTTATATGTTTGACCGGAAACTCCTCTAGCAGGAATAGAAGTGCAATAATTTTTATTCCCCAATATTAAAAGATGATAGATGCTATAGCGTAAAAGAAAATCAGCTTTATTATCGCCAACTATACTAACATTGGCATAGTTCCATTTGTTGGAAAAGGAATCTATATGGTCTTTTTTAGCTAAAACATATTCTTTTTTTGAAAATGAAAAATTTGAAAAATCGCAATTTTCATATATATGTTGTGAAACATATAGTTCTATATTTTTATCTTTTTTTCCTTCTAAAATTAAATGAAAGAATCCATTTTTATAGGTGAAATGAATATTTTTTGGGAAAATATAGCAAGATTTAGTTCTTAAAACTTTACCTTCGTTAGTTAGACCTTCAAAATATAAATATTGTTCTTTTCTATATATTTTTTTCTTTATAAAATGTGGACCGTTTATTTCATAAATATTTAAATCAGTACCAATTTTAATCTTTATAGTCTCATCTTTTTTAAAGTGAATTGAATATTTCATCATCAAAAGATTATCGGTACAAGAAGAAATAAATTTCTCACTTTGAATAATTAAATCTGAAAATTCAGTTTTTCGTGAAACAATAGCATTTTTTAAATTTAATTTTTGCTCATGGTTAATAGGAGAATTGAATACTGTATGATTTTTTATTTCGACGTAAAAGGCGTTTGGTGCATTGAGACTTTCACGCCATTTATCCTGAAATTTATCATAGAATCCAACTACATTTAAGCCTACCAAATGTTTGCTTTTAAATTCTTCGAGTGTTCCACGATAACCTAAATGTCCGTTTCCGATTAGAAACATATTTCCATAAGATATGATATTTTTTTTATCAAATCCTATTTTTTTTAAAGACCACTTCATATCTTATCTTTCTATTGTTAGGAAATCTTTTATAGTGTATTCCTTGTCATAAATTTTCAATTTGACAGGATCACCTTCAATGATTAATTTTGTTTCTTTATCAGTAACTTTGATATTAATTATCGTTCCATGATAAGTTATTTTAAACGAATAAGATTTCCAATTTGGAAGAATAGATGGATTTAAAATTAATTCACTTTTATCACTTCTTAATCCTCCAAAACCATAGACAATATTCATCCAAGCGGCAGCAATACTTGTCATATGAATTCCTTCAAGGGTATTGCAGTTATAATCATCAAGATCTAATCTTGTCGCAAAGTTAAAGAATTTGCTTGCATCATCGTATTTTTTTAATTCGCTAGCAAATATTGAATGAATAGATGGACTTAAACTTGATTCATGGATGCAACGAGGTTCGTAATATTCATAATTACATTTTTTTTGGTCAAATGTAAAATCTTGATTAAACAAAAACATGAACATTAAAACATCGGGTTGTTTAATCATATCGTTTCTGTAAATTCGATCATAAGACCAATGGGAATATAATGGAAAATCTGAAGTTGGAATTTTATTTATATCGATATGGGGAAGAGAAAAGAATCCTTCATGTTGTTCAAATACATGTGTTTTTTTATTATAAAGAATTATCATTTTGTTGCTTGCATCATGAATTGAATTAAAAAATGATTCATCGATATCACATTTTTTCAAAAGAGCAGAAAAATCATAATTTTTGCTTTTATAAAGCTCTAAAAGATAATCAAAAGCTTTTTTAGCCATGAAATTAGTATATGTATTATTATTTACCATCATTTCAAATTCATCAGGCCCCATAACTCCATAAAATCCAAATCCACTATGATCTTGATTATATTGGCCACGACTTAATAAAAATTTACAAATTTCTATAAGCATTTCTATTCCATAATTTTGCATGAATTGCTTATCATTATAAAGATTCATATAATGATAAATTGCATAGAAAACCCCTGTTGATGGTTGAAATTGTAAAGATGCATGTTGCCATAAATTACATCCTTCTTTACCATTTCTTGTTGCTACAGGATAACAAGCACCTCTGCAATCAAGTTCTTTGGCTCTTTCTCTGGCTTCATTTAAAGTATTGTAGCGGAACATGAGTAAATTCTTACTAGCTTCTTTATTTGAAAATAAATAGTATGGTAAACAATATGTTTCACTATCCCAAAAAGCGTGACCAGAATATGCTTCTCCAGTTAAACCTTTAGCACCGATATTATTATCTTTTTCATAACCGTGATAGGTCTGCTCAAGCTGGAATATACAATAGCGAATTCCTTGTTGATCTTTATCATCACCTTCGATGATTATATCTGATTTATTCCAGACATTTTTAAAGTAATTAGTATTTTCTAAAAGAGAATTATCAAAGCCTTTTATTTTTAAATTTTTAACTTCATCCTTAGCTTTATATAGTAATTCTTCATCAGAAATTTTGTTAAATTTATCGACAATATTGATAACATATCTTGTAAATTCTGAAGTCTTTTTAGTTGAAACAAAATTGTATTTTACGCTGACATAACGATCAGAGGTGTTTTTTTCAACTGGTTCACATGGACTATCAATAATTTCCGCTGAAATTAATTTTTGTTTAGTAGTTAAAGTTTCGGCTTCAAGTCCATAAATATCTTCATCAATGAATTCATATTTTCTTTTCCAATAGCAATCAGAATTCCAGTGTAAAATTGTATTATCTAAATCCATTTTTAGTGTTACTGGAATATTTGTATTAGAAGAAAAAGTGATTTTTTGTAAAAATTGATGACAATATGTCATATTTAGTAATCGTTCAAATTTGATTTTTAATTCACCAAGATGAGTAATCCAAGTAAATGAACGAGTATAAAGTCCATTTTTAAAATCTAATTCTCGATAAAAATCTTTGAAATTTGAAATATTTAAATCAAGTACTTCATCATCGACAATTATTGAACATTTAACCCAATTTATTGAATTTATTGTAAAGTGTGTTCTTTTGACTATGCCTTTATAGGCATTTGGAGTTTCTTCAAGAGCATAATCATAGATTCCATTAAAATAACTTCCGATAAGCTTTTTTCCCGAATAGCCTTCTTCAAAAAAACCTCGAATACCAGAATACTCGTTGCCTAAGGAAAATAGACTTTCTGAAACTTGATCTCTGTCTCGATGAAATCCTTTTTCTATAATTTTATATGGATCAACTTCTAAATAAGTATATGATTTTTTTGGCATAGTGTTACTCCTTCATACCTGAGTTTTGAGCAGAACCCATAATCTGTTTTTGGAAAATAATAAAGATAAGAATTTGTGGAACAATCGATAATACTAATAGCATCAGCATTTCTGAAGCGTCGATTGTTGTTGAAGAAGAAAGACGATAAATAGCAACCATAACTGTATGCATGCTTTCATCTTGCAACACTAAATAAGGTAATAAAAAGTCAGAATAAGCAGCGGTCATAGTGAAAATTGCAACAACCCCTATTATAGATTTACTTATTGGAAGGACGACTTTAAAAAATATTTTAAAATCATTAAGACCATCAATTCTTGCTGCTTCAATTAAAGAAGAAGGAAGTTTTTCAAAATAATCTTTAAAAAGCAAATAATAATAAGCATTTGCACCAAAAGTTAGCCATAATGGAGCGTAGGAATTTATCATTCCAGCTGAAGTAATCTGCTTGATTAATGGTAAAATAGCTAATGCTGATGGAATCATATAGCTCAGAAGAATTAATTTATTAACAATCTTGTAGCCTGCAGGTTTTAAAATGCCAGTAGCGTAGGCTAAAAGTCCATTAAAAATTGTTGAACAGACAACTGCACCTAAAACCACAATAATTGTATTTAAATAATATCTGCCGAAATCTAGTTTATTCCAAAGATTAATAAGTTTCATTATGTCAAATGATTTTGGAAATAGATGATAATCTGTGGAATTAATTTCATTGACGGTTTTAAAAGAAGTAATAAGCAACCATAAAATCGGAATAATAGCTGTTAAGGCAAACATTATTAATAGAAAAATAATTATTCCATAAATGATTTTAAAACTAGTTTTTTTATAATCGGAAAAGTTGAAAAAACCTTCTGTTTTATCTTTTAAATGCGCTTTTTGTTTTTTCATTTTCCGCTCTCCTTTTTATTTAGATATTTTGTTAGAGCAAAATAAATAAGAGTAAAAACTAAAATAATTAAAGCCAAAAATACACTTGTAGCTGCAGCTTTAGCATATTCTAAATCTTGGAAAGCATAAAGATAAGCCTGAAGCATCAAAGTCATGGAAGAGTTGCCTGGTCCTCCTTTTGAACCGATAACTAAAGGTTCGTAGAAAACCTGGAAAACTGAAATGATTTGTAAGATAAATAAAGTTAAAAGAGTATTTTTCATCTGTGGTAAAGTAACTTTTAATAATCTTTGAAAGCTATTAGCACCATCGATTCGACTGGCTTCATATAACGAAACATCAATCTGTTGGAAATTTGAAAGATAAATCAAAGCTGTGCCTCCAGCACCTTTCCATGTCATGGCTAGAACTATTAAAGGAATGACCCAATTTGGATCTCCTGCCCATGCTAGTGGGTCATCTTTGCGATTGAATATTATGTTTAAAATAGAATAAGAATCAGAGCCGTAGATATTTTTGAATAAAAAGACAACAGCAATACCTGATATCATACAAGGTATATATAAACAAACACGGAATAAACCTTTAGCATGAATGCATTCATTTAAGAGAAATCCCATCAGAATAGGAGCAAAATAACCAATAATTATCGACCAAAGGATATAGACAAAGGTATTTTTTAATGCGGCAAGAAAAGCTTCATCTTCAAAGATTGCCTTATAGTTTTCTAAAAAAACAAATTCACTGAAAGAATAGTCATTGAAAAAGGATAGAATTATATTTTTACATAATGGTAGCCAAACAAAGAATATAAATAGAGCAAGGCTTGGTATCATTATTAACCATCCGACCATATTTTTCCGAAAAAATGCTTTTAAATTAAATTTTTTCTTTACATTTTTCATAATTATTTATTGATGTTTTTATCGAGATATTTTTGCATATTTGCGTTAGCAGTAGTCAATAAAGCGAGTGGATTTGCTGTATCTGGATGTAAGAACACTTCTTGTATAGCAGAATCTAAAAATCCATACATTTCTTGAGCTCCATATGTTACTTCACTATGCTTATTTTTAGAAATTTCATTGAAAAATTCTTCGTAATTTTCCATTTTTACGCTGACATATTTATCTTCTAAAGTTTTAGCATAGGATACATATTCTTCGTTGATCCACGGCTTAATTGTTGGAAGTATTGGTTGACCTTTTTCTTGAGCAACTATATTTCCTTGTTCCATGGCTGCTTTTGAGATTTCAGAGACGTCAGGTGTACGACCAATATATTCAAAGAATTTTAAAACACCTTCTACTTGTTCATCGGTAGCTGAAGCTTTAAATACGTAAGGAGTTCCGCCATATAAAGAGTAATGATGAATATTATCACCAGTTGGCATTGGAACAAATGCTAAGTCATCCATGTTGACATTTCCGTTGATTTTGGCTAGTTGTAAAACATCACTTCCTACAATTGCCATAGCAACTTTTGATTCAATGGAATTGAACCATTCATTATAGGTAACATTTGGATTTTTGACTAACAAATCTTCGCTTTTCATCTTTTGAATCCAAGAAAGAGCATCAACTGATTCTTGGCAATTTAAATTTGAAATCCATTTGCCTTCTTCATTTTGATATTGTAAATTGGCTCCATAATTCCAGGCGATATTTGAAAATTGCCAGCCACCTTCTTTATTTGAGGAACATATAAGAATACCTTTTTTCTCATCGTTTTCAGCTACGACCTTTGACCATTCATATATTTCTTCAAAAGTAGTTGGATAAGCTGGAGTTCCATCATCGTTATATATTTTGTAACTTCCTTTTCCATCTTCCTCAAGAAGACCATTTTCTCCTAAAGTTTTAATGTTGAGAAGTAAACCTAAACCATATCCATCACGAGGAATTCCGTAAATTTTATCGTCAAAAGTTAAAGCTTCTTTCATATTGGAATCCATTTTTTGATCCCAACCTAAATCTTTTAGTTGTTTGTCGATAGAACGTATATATTTTTTTTGAACTAATTTACTCGGTTCGGTAAACCAAGTTTGAAAAACAGTTGGAAGAGAGTCGGTTTCATATTTAGATCCAACTGTATCGGTTGCATATGTATATGGAGAAGCGACGATTTCATATTCAGGATAATCTTTTTCAAAGTTTTCTTTCCATGTTTTATACATAGCTACATCTTTTGTTTCAGTAGATTCTGGCCAAAAGCCAATAGTAAGCTTTATTTTTCCGTTGCCTTTATTTATACAGCCAGTGGCTAATGATAAACAAGGTAAGCTTGCTAATATTATTTTGAATAACTTATTTTTCATAGGGACTCCTTCCAAAAAGATTTCACCCATAAAGAATTTCTTTATGGGTGAAGATATAAATTAATATAATGATTACAAAGTAGGATTTTCAACGTAACTTGCTAAAAGCATGCTATAAGGATAATGCTCATAAATAACTTTAGCACCTTTAACTTTAAGATCACCTGTACATGTTGGGTCTCCACTATGTAAGTGTAATGAGAAAGGCTTATCGAGTGTTAATCCAGTTGCTTTAAGATCGATTTTAATTGTTAATCCTTCCGTTGGAATAACAGTATTTGGGTCGATGACATTTCCTTCATCGTCCTTGATTACATTTTGATTAAAGAAGTATAATGCAGCATCTGCTCCTTCAAATCTTAAAGATGCAAGTGTTCCACCATTAGTTGAACTCAAGGTTAATTCTAAATATTTTGCATCGGCTTTGATATCTCCACCACCTAAATAAGCATAATCAGCTAAAGAGCTAGAAGAACCATTATATCCACCTAATGTTTCAGAATAATCAACTAAATTATAGGAGAACATTTCATAAATTGTTGCTGTTCCTTGTTCTCCATCTCCACCGGTATGAAGATGCATAGTTTCAGCAGCTGGAGTTATACCACTTGCTAGTAAATCGATAACAATGGATGTTTTTTCTTCTGGAATGATAGTTTCACCAGTTATTTTAGTACCATCTTTTAAAACCCATGGATTATCTTTGCAGAAATACATATTTCCATTGAATTCGAGTCGGAATGAATTGAAAGTTGCAACGCCATCTCCTTTAATTGTGAATTCGACAAAACGAGTATTTTCAGTGACAGCAGTATTTAAAGCATAGGTATATCCACTTAAATTGAGAGTTTTTTCTTCGCAATATCCAGAAGCTTTTTCTAAGTTTAAATATTCGCCAGCAAAAAAGATAGAATCGATTTTCAATGTTCCAGTTCCAGTATAATAGATATTGAGAATATCTTTCATATCACCTAATCCACTTAAGGATAAATCAATGATATAGAATGCATATCCATCAGCATCAACATATGGGTATTCTTCTAAGCTTGTTGGAATGGTTTTTAATCCTTCGGCAGCATACCAATTAGGTGCGTAAATAGCATCTCCACCATTGCTAGATTGAATTCTTAATCCATTGAGGTCTCCACCATCAACTTTCATGGACATGACAAGATATTTTTCGTTTGTTCGGGCGTTTTTACTTCCTTCATTTACTTGGGTGTAATTTTCGGTTGGACTAAAGACTAAAGCATCGCCATCGATTGTTACATCATCTACACCTGAGTAACATACTGAGTAATTTAAACCTGCTCCAGTAACTTTTTCATTGAGTGTTGATTCATTATAATCAGTATCAATTTTGGCTTGTGTTCTTGAGAATGAATCGAAGATAACAGCATTAGCGGTATCGATTAATGGATATGAAGTAGCAGCTTCTTTTTCTTTTAATGAAGAGAGGAATACTGCAGAAATATTAATTTCAGAAGTACTTTGAATGACAAATCCTTTTAAACCTTCTAAAGAAAGTCCGGATTTTTCTAAATTAATAGCCAAGTTATAATAGGCACCATTAACAGAATTTACTATATTTTCACCATCTTTATTTTTTAAGTCTTTCCAATTGACGGCGGTTCCAATTCCGCTTTCAGTGACTGGTGAAATAGATGTTCCCGTTGTGTCTCCTAAAATATTTAGGACTACTTCAGTGTTATCAGCTAAATCAAATTCAGGAGTTTGATATGTTTGATTATCTTTTAAATTAACACCTTTTGTAACAATGAAACCTTTAGAACCTCTCCACCAACATGTTTGGTCGGCTTTATTGACATTGGTTCTATTAAAGTCATCGAGAACGGTTTTTTCACCTGCTAAAGATATGGAAACTTCTTCAATTTCAAGTACGGCAGAGCATTCACCTTTAGCATAAAGATGGAATCCTAAAATTTTAGATAAAACATTGACATCTGAAGGATCACTTGTCCCTTTTAATGTATATTTTGTATCGGCATCTTCAATGGAATAATTTGGTGAAATACAAACATCAACAAATTCATTTCCTAATTCTGGGAGAGCATCTCCATCATCATTTAGTGCTTTATCTAAGCTGATTTCATAGACATTGAAAGCATCATCACCGCGAAGAGCTAATACTAAATTTGAATAATCTAATTTACCTTCAGTAACTCTCATGCGGAAGTTGATTGTGGAATATGTTTCAATTTGATAATTTCCAGTAGCCATTTTATAGATAGATGCATCATCATTACTAGGGAATGATTCAGTTTGACTATCAACAAGAACTTTTAAATAAGATTTGTCAATCTTTTTTCCAGTTGTTTCACCGACAAATGAATCGGAAGAAAAATCGTTGACCATGGTATCAAATTGTGATTTATAATCTCTTAATACTGCACCATCGGCAAGTTCTGTCACAAAATCTTTGCGATGTTCGATTGTCGAAGATGAAGAAGAACTTGGAGTGACTGTTGAAGAAGATGATGAAGAAGGAGTGGTGATAGAAGAAGATGGAGAAGTACTAGGAGAAGTAGAAGGAGTTGTAGGATTACAAGAAGTGATGAACGAAACTGCTAAAAGAGATGTTAATAGAAGTTTAGCTTTTTTCATATACAATATATTTTCCTTTCTTTGGTTATTCACCGTATACGCTAAATTCAGATAATTGGGCGTTATAACCACCCTTTGTGTCGTTGGAAGAGATGATAAGTTTTATAAATCTAACCTTTTCAGGATTGATTTTTACGATATTTCTATTTCCTGTTGTAGGATCGAATAAATAATCTGTTGCTGGAACAAGTGTTTTGAAATTGACTTTTTCTTTATCATAGGCAAGATTAGAATCTGATCCTAATATTTCAATAGTTTCTGTTCTTGCTTCCCAAAGTAGTGATGGAGGGAGAGATAAAACAAATGTTGTTACGTTATATAAAGCGCCAAGATCAATTACAATTTCAGCTGGTAAACTCTTTGATTCATAATAAGAAGTTCCAGTAGGATCACCATCTACCAATTTTTCAATATTATATACATCGTTATGTTCGGTAGATTCTACTATTGCTTTATTGTAAGCAAGTGATGGTTGGTAGAATTGAATTTCAGAAATTTTATAATTTTTTGTGCTTGTTGAAGAAGAACCACGATATAAGCGAAGTTGGATGCCTTTATATTGTTGAGCGGTAATATTGATATCAAATAAATTGTTTTTAGATGGTGACATTTCATAATCTTTAGTTGATGATAAACGAGTATATTTATCATTTATTGAGCCATCTGATTTGATTTTCTTACCCCAAACTTGAACAGAATAAGTTGAGTAGAATTTATTATCTTGACTTCCTAATATCCGAACAACTCCAATGGTAATTAATTCATCAAATTCAATAGTTAGACAAGCAAATTCATTATCTTCATTTTTCCAGTCTTTATTGACCCAAGATGTGTTTAAATCTTTATCATATATATTAATAGCATCATAAGAGTCAGCTGTGAAATCTCCCGATCCATCATCTCCTGGAGTTGTCGTTTTTGTACCAGCACCATGGGTTGCATTAATAGTACCTTTAATAGAACTTGGTACACCAATATAAGGAGCTTCGCTTTGTGATATGGCGAAATCAGGAACTAGCATGCCATCTTGAGATATGTTTTTTATTTCAGTTTTAGAGATTTCGGAATTTTGTAAATCTAAGGTATATGGCAAATAAATTTTTGAACCTAATACTTCGTTTTTACTTTCATATGTTATATTGCTGACAAAACTATTATCGGCAATTTTAAATTCACTGAGATTTTGTATTTTATTATTATTTATTTCTACATCTTTTATGGAAACATTTTTAATACTCGATTCTTGAGATTCTCCCATAATTCGTGAAATAATTGTATCTTTTAAGTTGTAAATTTTAATATTTTCAATGTTGATTGTATCAACTGTCCCTCGAATTCCTTCTGATTTTGTCCAATCGATATTATATGCAATGGTGAAATCAAATAAGAAATCGTTTAATCCATCTTGCTGATTATCACCAAGCATTGATCCATCTTCAATTGTTATATTTTTATATGTAACGTTTGAAATATTAGCATCATCGCAGTTATGAAGCGATATAGCTGCTTTATGATAATTATGGAAAATTGTAATATCTTCAAAAGTAATATCATTCATAGTAGGACCATAAGTTTCATAACCTACTTCCATAGATTGGGCTAAATCTGTCCAGACATAACAACCTTTAAACTTTACGTTGTTAGTTGAACCACGATCGACATTTTTTACGACCAATGAATCATCCCAAGTACGAATAAAACCACCATTGACAAGAACATTTTCACAAGATTGAACTGAAATTCCATCACCATTTTGTCTAGCAGAAATAATTTTTACATTATTTAAAACTACATCTTTGGATTTATATAAAGCGATTGTCCATCCAGCAGGATCAAGGAAAGTTAAATCTTCTATTTTGATGTTTTTAGAAGAACGAATTTCAATAGGAATCGTGTATTGAGATACTGAAAGACGATCGTAGATGCTTCCAGAGATAATACCGCGTCCTCGAATTGTGATATTTTCCAATCCTTCAGTTCTAATTTGACCATATACATAGGCACCACCGGCCAAATAAATAGTAGAATTACTTTTTACTGGAATTGCATCTGCTTTATAAACACCAGGCCCGATATAAATTATTGAATCATCATTTTTAGCATCTTCAGCTGTAATAGGATTTTTTTCAAGCTCAGAAGCAAATAAATGAATAGCATTTTCTTCTTCACCATTATATTCAACAACATAATTATCAGGATACTCGAGATTAAAAGAAATTGTATCTCCTTGAATAAGAGGTTCGATACCATATACTTGAGGAGAAATTTTAACCGAAGAAATATCTTTGTTTTCTACTTTGATTTTTACATTGACTTTACCCTCAAAGTCAAATATTGATAAAGGAGCATAAGTATCTGGAACATTCCAAGAAAATATGCGATCATGATTTACCCGAGTTTTATAAACGAATAAATCTTTATCTGCAACAGAAATTTTTACTCCACTATATTGATCAAGAAATTCTGGACCATCATAGGTGACCAAGGTTGTAGCTGTTACTTTTCGGGCATCTTTTTCAAAATTATTTTCATTATAATATTGAGAATTTGATGGTGAAGTGCTTGGGTTAATCGGTTGACTAGAGGCATTTTGGGCTTGACATCCTGTTAAAACTAGTATACCGGCCGTTAAAAAGCATATAAATGACTTTTTATTGAGGAACATTTTACTTTTTCTCCTTCCTACAACAACATTATACACCTTGTTTTTAAAAATGAAAGGGTTTTCATTAAAAAATGTTAATCGGTTAACTAAAAAAGATAGCGATTGCAAAAAATATCAAATAAAAAAGGGTAAATAATTACCCTCAATTAATTTAATTTTTTAACTGTATCTCTTTCTACTAATTTTGCTCCTAAATTTACCATGGAAAAAGAATTATTTGAATTGTCGATATTTTCAATAATTGTTTTAGCAGCAAGTTGTCCTTTAAGGCGAATATCTTGTGACATTGTAGTGAGACTTGGAAATAGATATTTATCATCTTGAATATCATCAAAACCGATGACTGATAATTCTTCTGGAATTTTTTTACCTAATTCACAATATGTTCGAATTATACCTATTCCTATAATATCGCCTGAACAGCAAATGGCTGTTATATTATTTCTTTGAATAATTTTTTTAGCAATTTCGCAACCAGAATCAAATGTTGCATATCCAGAAAAGAGAAAATCATCTTGATACTCGACATGATTATCTTCTAGAGCCCGACGATATCCTAAATAGCGGTGATAATCGACAAGCGATTTATCAATAGCTCCTGCAAATCCAATTTTTGTATGACCATTTTTAATCATAAAATTTGTCGCCTCATACATTCCACCTTCATCATCGACCCGGATATTATGAAATTCATTGGCGTATTCTTCATAGACATCGATTAAGACAATTGGAATATTGAGTTCTTTAATGCTTTCGTAAACTGTACGAGGATATTTTCCAAGCATTATAACTCCATCTAATCTTCTTGAACGTGCCCATGACTTAAAATCATTTTTGTTTTCTTGACAACCAATGACTATATCATAATCGAATTTTGCAATTCCAAGTTCTAATCCAGAAATAAATTCAACGTAGAATGGATTTTCAACAATTTGGCTAGAAGAGTCATCAATAGGTAAACATAAACCGATAAGATGCGAGCGTCCAGTTGATAAAGTACGTGCCATTGTATCTGGCACATAACCTAATTCATCGATTGCTTTGAATATTTTCTGCTTCGTTTCTAGAGATATTTTTTTCTTACCATTGATGGCATAACTAACTGTAGCAGGAGAAACTCCAACATATTTCGCGATGTCATAAATACTTATTTTTTTTGACATATTATCACCTGTAAATTACTATAGCACAAAATTAGTTAACAGGTTAACTTTTTTATTGATTTTGTTAAACAAAGATTTTTAATCTGAAAAAAGATATTTGATTTTGTATTTTTTAATAAGTTTATACATATTTATTAAATGCTTTAAAAAAATAAAAAATGAAAAGTAAACTTTAAAATAAGAGTAATAGATATTAATTTTATTATAAAAAGGTGCTATAATTTTGACGTTATAGAAAGAGATTTAATATGAAAGCATCTAAAATGTTAATTGCTACAATGAAGGAAGCTCCACAAGAGGCAAAAATTGCTAGCCATATATTATTACTTCGAGGAGGATTCATTAAAAATTTAGTTTCTGGCGTATATAACTATTTGCCAATGGGACTAAGGGTTTTAAATAAAATAGAAAAAGTTATTCGTGAAGAAATGGATAATGCTGGTGGACAAGAAATTTTATCTTCTGCCATGCAGCCAAAAGAATTGTGGGTAGAATCAGGAAGATGGTTTAAATATGGTCCTGAATTATTCCGCTTTAAAGATAGACATGAAAATGAATTTTGTTTAGGCCCAACTCATGAAGAAGTTTTTACTAGTGTTGCCCGTGATCTTATTAGATCAAGCAAACAATTACCAATGAATATTTATCAAATTCAGACTAAATATAGAGATGAAGCAAGACCTCGTTTTGGTTTGATGCGCGGTAGAGAATTTATTATGAAAGATGCTTATTCCTTTGATAAAGATGAAGAAGGATTAGAAGAGTCTTATAAGACAATGTATGAAACATATAATAAGATTTTCTCTCGTTTAGGTTTAAAGTTCCGCCCTGTTTTAGCAGATACTGGTGCAATTGGAGGAAATGGCTCTCATCAATTTATGGCTTTTTCTAAAGCAGGAGAATCAGATATAGTTTATTGTGAATCTTGTGGATATGCTGCTGATGTTGAAAAGGCAAATGCTGTTCCAGAAAAAATGGAAGATGAAGAACTTTTAGGAATCGAAGAAGTAGAAACACCTAATAAAAGAACAATAGATGAAGTTGCCGAATATTTAAATGTTTCACCTAAGAAATTGATAAAATCAGTTGTTTACAAAGATACAGAAAAAAAAGAGATTGTTATTGCCTGTGTAAGAGGTGATAGAGAAGTCAATGAGATTAAACTTGTTAACGCCATGAATACCGCTGAGGCATTTTTAACTTTTGCTACCGAAGATGAAATTAAATCACTAGGAACAGTTCATGGATTTGTTGGCCCACAAAATATGAAATGCCGTATCTTCATCGATAATGAAGTTGCTAATATGAAAAATGCCATAACTGGTGCAAATAAATATGGATATCATTTAAAAAATGTCAATTACGGTCGTGATTTTCAAGGTACTGTTTTGGATTTAAGAAAAGCTATAGATGGTGACTTATGTCCAGTCTGCCATAATAAAATGATTATGGAAAGAGGAATTGAAGTTGGTCAAATATTTAAGCTTGGAACTAAATATTCTAAATCAATGAATTGTACATATACAAATTCTGATGGAAAAAATATACCAATGGTTATGGGATGTTATGGAATAGGTGTTACTAGAACAATGTCAGCCATAGTTGAACAATTTCATGATGATTTCGGTATAAAATGGCCGATGATTGTTGCTCCATATCATGCTGTTTGCTGCCCTGTTGTTTATAAAGATGAATCTCAAAAAGAATTAGCAAATAAGCTTTATGAAGATCTTTTAAAAGAACATGTTGAAGTTATATTAGATGATAGAGATGCTCGTTTAGGATTTAAACTTGCAGATTGGGAATTAATCGGTATACCTTATGTTATCATCATTGGTAAAAAAGCTTCAGAAGGCATTGTCGAATTAAAAGATCGTCAAACCAATGAAAAGAAAGAAATGTCTTATCAAGAAGCTTTAAATATTATTGTTAAAGCAGTAAAAAATATTAAGTAAAAAAATATCCAGGGAAATAAACACTTGAAGAAGCTGTTTATTTCCTGGATTTTTTTATATAGTCATAAATGAATCAACAGATAAAGTTCCTTCAAGAACCTCTATTATAATAGTATGTTGAGATTTTTTAGAAAGGGATTTTATAAAAGCCGGAGATAAATTATCATTTGCTAATAAATTGATAATTTCAGAATGATTATCAAATATAACTTTGATTTGACATGCAGATTTTTGACGGACAAATAAGACAAAATTAGAAAAATCACCAGTGTATTTAATTGTTCCTTTTCCCTCGATAAGATGACCATATGAAGATAGATATTTGTTATTTAAGGAAAAATCACCATAATATTCTAAAAGATTATTTGATTTAGAAACCATGTTTTGAGTATAAGATAATTCAATATCTGATAAACATATATATTTGTTGCCGCTTTGCAAGCTTGTATCAGTCACAATTAGTTTTATATATCTGAATTCCTTTTCCTCAAAAACAGCTGAAGAAGTAATTCCGTTTATAATAGCATTATCTTTAGTAATTTCAGCTACTTTTTCAAATTTATTCGAATCACCGCTTCCAAATATAGAGAACTCAATAGGTAGATGGTTGACACCTTTTTGTCTTCCAGTTAATTTTATTGAGTTCCAAGTTTTTGATTCTCCAAGATCGATAATAATTTCAAAAGGATTATCTGAAGATAAATAATTTCCATTGTTGGAATGATAAAAAGTATCTGGATTTCCATCTAAAATATTATCTATTTTTGTAGTATCATCCCAAGCTCCTTGGTTAACAGATATAATTTTTTCTTTTGATATATCTGATTTATAAAATATATAATTTTCATTATAAGTATATGGATATACTACTTCTGAAACAAAAGAAGAATTATTTATAGTTGCATTGACATCATATAAATAAGTGCTTTGAATACTTACAGTATTGTTATCATTTATCGACCATCCTAATTCTGTATATGCATCAGGATGATTGTTGGAAATAGTTATTTGTTTGTAATAAAGAAAATCTCCTTTTTTAAGATTTAAAACTACATTATGACTAGCTTCATTATCGAAAGTGTTTTTATCGCCAGAAAATTCTAAGTATTTTTTATAATTTACTCCATCAGATGAAAGATAAAGTGCATGATTTCCTCTTCCGGCTCTTAAGCATAAAGAATATTTACCATCGCTAGGAATAAGTATTTTACCATTTAAATATCCGATAGAATTAGCGGAAATGCCATTTAAAAATGTGCTTTTTGTAGATATAACATCTTTTGAAGAATATCCATCAAAATTATTATTTAAAGCTTCATCTGGTGAAGAATATATTTGACTATCATAGCGATAAATACATTTTTCAGGATTTCCATTAGTAATACCCAAATTAAAAGTTAAAGAAATGTCATCATTTGCAACACTAGAATTTTCTAGATGAAAAGTGATTTTAAATTCTCCACTTAATTTTCTTTTATCATTTGGAACATAGCGATATTTATTATCACTTATTTTTTGAAGATAGCCATTATCTAATGAAGTAATATTTTTTATAGAGCAAGAAAATTCTGAAGGATAGACAAGAAATTTATCAAAATCAAGAATAAAATCAGTTTTATCTTTAAAATAGAACGGTTTTACTGTATTGCTTGTATATTCAACATCTTCACTATAATAATTTCTACCAGTTTGATATAAAGAAGCAATAGGAATAAATTTTTTTCGATCTTTATATAGATTTTTTACATCTTCGTCTATTTGCTGATGAAGCAAAGTTTCAAAATAATAAGAAAAATCATAGTCTATGACTTCAGAAAGAGCTTGATACCAAGAAGTAGGAGTGTATTTTTTTGTGTCTTTTCTTGTGGCTGCGATGAAATTATCGACACCAAAAGAATGGATAATATCGGCATAACTATTTAAACCATTTTGACTAGAAGTATTGGTTAAAGTTTCTTTTAAGCTGATAGAAGGATCAAGATATCTATTCCAACCAGATAAAGAAGAATCATCATTAGTTCTATAAGAAGAAATATTTGTGTAAAGAATATATGATAATAAACTTGTGGCATTATTTGTTACTTCATTTGTTGAAGCTCCTGACATACCATAATTTTGAAAATGATGATTGAACTCGTGGATTTGTCCCCAAAATCCAGAATTTACCATACTATCATAGTTGAGTGCACCATGCATCCAATATAAAGGAGCGTTAACAGCAATTCTTCCACCGACAAAAGCAACAGCTTCACCGGCAGCAACAAAAGGATCATAAATATAGCCGACACCAGAATCAGCACTAGAATTTGTAGGAACACGATTGGATGTTCGACAAATTTTCTCCCAGAGATCTCCAACTTTTAAAAGATTCTCATAATCGAAATTTGCACGGGATTTTGGACCAGAATGTCTGACACCTTTATCCCAAATTTCAAAGTCAAAATAAGGAGCAGAAGATTGAGACATTTTGTTAAAATCTTCATAAGTTGTATATCCGTGAATGTAAAATGGATAGGTGACGGCACTAGAAATAGTGCATGAGAAATTTCCTAATTTTTCAGGATAAAGATAAATAGGTCCACCCATAGGTGTTCCGAAATAGAAAGTAGTCTCAGAAGTTTTAAATAGTCCAGCAATGGTAGGCATTCTAGAAAAATCATTTCTAGCTTTCCAAATATTATTGATAGTATTTTTATGTGTAACTTGTCCTACAGCAATTGTCAGTGAACCGATTTTTTCTAAATCATCTTGAGAAATTTCTAATTTAATTATTTCACCAGGTGCAGCATATAATCCGGTAATATAATTTCTCCAAATTGTGGCATTGATATCTATTTTTCTTATTACAGCTTTTTCTTCATCGCTGACATTTCCTTCATACATGTCTATACTTGCAGTATGTTTATATATTTTTTTTCCTGTTAAATTTCCATCCAAAAGATAATTCCCATCTTTATCAAGAGAAGTATATGTGTTGGTACCTGGAAAGATCAGACTAGATTCTTTGATTAAATTATTCTTTTCTTCTTCTGTGATATTTTCTAAACTAGTCCCGTATGTAGGATAGCGTAAGCATATTCCTTCATTTTTTGTATCCTTAGGGATATTTCTATTGATATTGCCTAAATCTGTAAAGCTTTGTTGAACTTTTGAACTATTAATATTAAATAATTCAGAAGAGAATTGATTTGAAAGTGGATCATTATTTTTGGTATTTGTAATAGCAAATACTCCAAGAGTAACGCATATTGATATAATTAACAGACCTATATAATTTGCAAATTTATTTATAAAAGTTACATTTTGTTCTTTGTTCATATTTTCTCCTAATACGAATTAGTATAACTAATTTAAATTATAAAAGATATGAATAAGAATCAAGGAAAGTGAATTTTCAATGAATGAATAGAAATATTATAAAAATGCTTTTGATGATAATGCAAAATTTTTTGAAGGAGTTAAATTAGATACAAGCTCAAGATATTGTTAAAAAATATATTGGTAAAAGTATTGTTGCAATTTCAAATATGTTTTTATGTTTATACCATATTTATTTACTATATATTTTATAATTGAAAAAATTTTTGGGTAATTTTATTCTGGTTAATTTTTTCTTACTATATGTATTTAACAACAGGTATAAGAGCCATAGGTACATTAACTATTGATAAAGAAAAAATTAATGTGAAAAAGAATTTTGCACCAAAATCTTTATGCTTTCAACACGAAATAAGTGTTAATTTGACGGATATCGAATTTATTGAATTTAAATATATAACGCATGATACATATCCTATTTGGACTATGCCATTTATGAATTTATATTTATCTAATGAACAATTAATTAAAATTAATGTATTTCCATATTCAAAAAAACAATGGATTGAAATAGAAAAAATTGATTGAAAATAATCCAGAAATATTAATTTTAAAAAGTGCGAAAGAATTTATAAATAAATCAAAGTAAGAATACTAAAATCAAATGTTTAAATAACTTTATTTTTTATAAGAGAAATTGTTGCTGATGAAACATTGATTTAGGAAAGAAAAAAATTAATTTATATTTATTGATAATAATTAAAATTGTATTCAATTTATTCTTATATATTATATTTTTCAATTTACATTATTTATAAAAACGCTTTTATTAGCTTTTAATTAATTTTTTGTTATGGTAATATAAATAATGTTTTTTGGAGGTTAACAATGTACCCAGAAGATTTGATGGAAAAAGTATTATTTACCGAAGAAGATATTCAAAAAAGAACTCTTGAACTCGCTAAAGAGATTAGCCAAGATTATAAGGAAAAAGAAATAGTTTTGCTTTGCACTTTAAAAGGTGCCATTTTATTTTTCTCTGACTTAGTAAAAAAATTAGATGTTGATAATACTTTTGAATTTATTCGTGCTTCAAGTTATATTGGAAAAACAACTGATACTAGTGGAAATGTTAGAATAACAAATGCTACTTCATTAGATATTAAAAATAAGGATGTATTAATTGTTGAAGATATTGTTGATACTGGTTTAACTTGCGTTAGATTAACTGAATATCTTTTAGCAAATGGGGCAAAATCAGTTGAAATTTGTACATTGCTCGATAAACCTTCACGAAGAGTTTATAAAGATTTAAAACCAAAATATGTCGCTTTCAAAGTACCTGATTGTTTTATTTTAGGATATGGTCTTGATTATGATGAAAAATATCGTGACATTCCAAAAATAGGTGTAATCAATCCAAAATATATAAAAAAGTGGAATTTAGTTTTTGGTAGGTGAGTTTATGATTGATCGTTATTCTTCTAAATTGATGAAAGAAATTTTCTCAGATGAACACAAGTTCAATAATTTTTTGAAAATAGAAGAAGCTGTTGTAGAAGCTTATGTTCATTTAAACGTTGTACCAGAGGAAGACTATAAAAAAATAGTTGAAAAAGCTTATATTAACTTACCTCGAATTCAAGAATTAGAAGAAATTACTAAGCATGATGTTATAGCTTTTACCAGGTCTATTTCTGAAGAATTGGGCGATGAAAAAAAATGGATTCATTATTCTTTGACCAGCACAGATGTTGTTGATTCTGCTCAATCTTTGACTTTGCATGAAGCTAATAAATATATAGAAGATGATCTGAATGATTTATTAGATACTTTAAAGGAAAAAGCTTTGCTATATAAAAATCAGCCTATAATTGGCAGAACTCATGGAATTCATGCAGAAATAACAAGCTTTGGATTGAAGTTTGCACTTTGGTATGATGAGCTCAATAGAGCAATAAAGCGGTTTGAAGAAGAAAGAAGAAATGTAGAGGTCATCAAATTATCAGGAGCTGTGGGAAATTATGCTAATATACCGATGGCAGTTGAAGAGTTTGTTGCCAAAAAGTTTTGCTTGCCTTACGCATTGATTTCAACCCAAGTTTTATCAAGAGATAGACATGCAGGATACATTTATTCATTAGCTGCCATCGCTTCACTATTAGAAAAAATGGCAACTGAAATCAGACATCTTTCGCGAACTGAAATAAAAGAAGTTGAAGAATATTTTTCGAAAGGTCAAAAAGGATCTTCGGCGATGCCACATAAAAGAAATCCGATAGGTTCAGAAAATATTTGCGGATGCGCTAGAATTATGAAAAGTTATGTTCAAGTTGCATTAGAAGACAATACTCTTTGGCATGAAAGAGATATATCACATTCTTCTGCTGAAAGAATTATGCTTCCAGACGCCGTGAGTTTGCTTGATTATATGCTTAAAAGTATGACGAAAATATTAAAGAATTTAGTTGTTTATAAAGAAAAAATGCTTGAAGATATCAATATGACTTATGGAGTTGTTTTTTCTGGATATGTTCTTCAAAGACTTATCGATAAAGGAAATAGCCGTGAATTTTCATATGATTTAATTCAACCTTTAGCATTTAAGGCCATGGAAGAAAAAAGAAGCTATAAAGAAATATTAATTGAGTCAGAAGTTAGTAAATATCTATCTTCTGAAGAGATTGAACATTGTTTTAATATTGATAATTATCTGCTTTCAGTAGCGGATATTTATAAAAGATTGGGGTGGGAAAATGAATAAATCTATTTTAGTTCTAGGTGCCCAATGGGGCGATGAAGGAAAAGGAAAAATTACAAATTATCTTTCAGAGAAAGCAGATTATGTAATTCGCTATCAAGGTGGTAACAATGCTGGGCATACCATTGTTTTCGATGGTCATAAATATGCTTTAAGATTGATTCCATCAGGGGTATTTAATCCAAATACAAAATGTATTTTAGGAAATGGAATGGTCATTAATCCACGCGCTTTTGTCGAAGAAAAAAATGAAATTCAAAGAGCCGGATTTGCTTGTGATAATTTATATATTTCAGATCGCGCTCATGTTATTTTTGATCATCATTTAGTTCTTGATGCTTTGAATGAAGAATCTTTAGGTGCTAATAAAATAGGTACGACAAAAAAGGGAATTGGTCCATGTTATACAGATAAAGCAGCAAGAGTTGGAATGAGAATGTGCGATTTTGTTTCGGATGAATTTCCAGAATTATATAGAGATCTTTTAAAAGTTAAAAATAAACAAATTGTCGATTTAGGTGGAACACCAATCGATTATGAAAAGACAGTAAAAGAATATTTGGATATTCAAAAACAAATTAAACCATTGGTCACCGATACTATTTCAATGATAGCTAAGGCTAGAAAAGAAGGAAAAAAGATTTTGTTTGAAGGTGCACAAGGGTCTTTATTAGATATTGATTTTGGTTCTTATCCTTATGTTACAAGCAGCAATGTTACCAGTGGTGGAACTATTTCTGGTAGCGGAGTAGGATGCCATGGTATTGATGGAATATTAGGAATTGTTAAGTCATATCAGACCAGAGTTGGCGAAGGTGCTTTTCCGACAGAATTAAAGGATGAAATCGGTGATGAAATCAGAGAAAAAGGACATGAATATGGTACAGTTACTCATCGTCCACGCCGTATTGGATGGCTCGATTTATGCGCTCTGAATTATTCTATTCAAATCAATGGAATTTCTTCAATATGTTTAACTTTATTTGATGTTCTCTCTGGATTTGATGAAATAAAAGTCTGTACACATTATCAAATTGATGGTAAGAATGTATATACTATTCCTGCTTCTAATATTCAATTTAAAAAATGTGTTCCAGTTTATGAAGTCTTAAAAGGCTGGAAAGAAGATATATCTAATGTTAAGTCATTTGATGAATTGCCAGAAAATGCTAAAAAATATATTGAATTTATCGAAAAGGAAACTGGTCTTCCAGTAAGCATCTTCTCAGTAGGACCAGATAAATATCAGACTATTATTAGGAAGGAAATCTTTTAATGAAAAAATACGATGTAATCATTGTCGGCGCTGGACCGATGGGAATTTATACCGCTTATGAATTGATGAAAAAATCACCTGATAAAAAGGTTTTATTAGTTGATAAAGGTCATGATATTTATCATAGAAATTGTCCAATTTTAAAAAAGCAAATAAAACAATGCCCACAAGATATATATGGAAAAGTTGGATGTTATCCAGCTTGTTCAATGACTAGCGGTTTTGGTGGAAGTGGTGCTTATTCTGATGGTAAATTTAACATCACATCTGATTTTGGTGGTTGGATGGGCGATTATATGCCAAATGAAGAAGTTGTTGATTTGATTAAATATGTTGATTCAATTCAACTTGAATATGGTGCTCCTACTGAATTAACCAATCCTAATACTAAAGAAGTCTTAGAAATTGAAAAGAAAGCAATCTCTGTCGGTTTAAAATTATTGCGTTCTCAAGTTAGACATTTAGGAACCGAATTAAACTTACAAGTTCTTAAAAATATCTATGAAGCCATGAATGGAAAAATAGATTATTTATTTAAGACAGAAGTAGAAGATATTGTTATTGAAGATAATCAAGTCAAAGGAATTGTTTTAAAAAATGGTGAAACAATTGAAAGCGATTATGTTGTTTTAGGTGTTGGAAGATCTGGTGCTAACTGGTTATCACATACTATGAATAAGCATAATGTTAAAGTTTTTAACAATCACGTTGATATCGGTGTTCGTGTTGAAACAAACAACATTATTATGGATGATATAAATAAATATTTATATGAAGGAAAATTCATTTTCAACACTTCAGTTGGTACAACTGTTCGTACATTCTGTTCTAATCCATCAGGGCATGTTGTTATTGAAAATCATAATGGCATTATGCTTTGTAATGGTCACTCTTATCACAATTTAGCTCTTGGAAGCAATAATACAAATTTTGCATTATTAGTTTCTCAAGAATTTTCTGAACCTTTTAAAGATCCAAACCAATATGCGGAAGAAATTTCTGCTCTTGCCAACAAATTATCTAATGGTTCAGTTTTGGTTCAAAAATATGGTGATATTAAAGCAGGAAGGCGCTCGACCAAAAAGAGAATTGATGAAGGATTTGTTAAACCTACATTAAAGGAAGCTATTCCAGGTGATTTAGCTTTGGTTTTACCTTATAAGATCATGCGTTCATTAATTGAAATGGTTGAAGCTTTAGACCATGTTACACCAGGTATTGCAAATGACCATACATTATTTTATGGCGTTGAAGCTAAATTTTATTCTGATCGTATTGAATGCAATGACAAATTCGAAACAAAGATTAAAAATTTATACGTTGGTGGAGATGGCGCTGGTATTACTCGTGGTCTTGCCCAAGCTGGTGCTAATGGAGTAAGAGTTGCAAGAGATATCATCTCTAAATAATTTGAATATTTTTTGATATTGTTTCCATAATAAATTTGTGGAAAGAAAATATAATTCGTTTGATATAGCCGCTGAAGTTTATGAAAATGTTAAACTTCCCGGCTTTTTTAAATATCATCGTATCTATCGGAATGTTCATGTTGAGGAATTGAAAGTAACTTTAAAAAATAATCCCTACAAAATAGAAAAAGGGCGTTATATTTTAATAGAATGTAAAAAGAATTTTGATGAAATATTTGAACAGGTTCTTGAAAAATATTTACGATCGATTATCAGACAAAATTTATTGAAAAAAAAGAATATTTTAATTGTTGGCTTAGGAAATGAGGAATATTCGCCTGATGCTTTAGGACCTAAAACAGCTAAGATGATTAACGCTACTAAACATCTGAATAAAAAGAGCAAGAAAAATGTTGCAGTAATTTATCCGAATGTAATGTCGAAAACAGGCATGGAAACATCTGATATTGTAAAAGCAATAGTAGATAAAGAGCAAATAGATTTAGTGATAGCTATAGATTCTTTAGCTACAAGAAAAATAGATAGATTAAATAAAGTTATTCAAATTACAGATACAGGAATTAGTCCCGGTGCTGGAATTGGAAATTATCGAAAGAGAATGGTCCAAGAATATTTGAAAGTTCCGGTTATTGCAATCGGTGTTGCAACGGTAGTTGATTCATATTCATTATTATATGAATATTTTGATAAGACAAATCTTTCTAAAATATAAAAGAAAAAAATTTCAAAAGAAATTAAATCATTAGAAGTCCCTAATCTTTATTTAACTCCGAAAGAAATTGATTTAGAACTAAATGAATTATCGAAAGTGATTTCTAAAATTTTAAATAAAATTTTGAATTAAATAAAAATCGACAAATAATTTTGATTTAAAGTCATATAGTTTAATCAGAGGTGAACCAAAGTGAAATTACTTAAAACCTTAGCGATTATCTTTTTCGGGCTTATCTTGTTTGCCGGAGTTGCATCTTATTCTGGTGCATCGGAAAAAAGTTCAACTAATATTGGTGAACAAATTGATCAGCTTGAAAGCGCCATTAATAACGGCCAAATTATTACCGACGGAATAATTGAAGATGATGAGAATCCAGACACAATGCCAAACGTGATTGGAGAAGGGGCCGCTAAGGTTGGAGAAAAAGTAACATCTGGTTTTTCCTACATCCTAAAATCTATAAGCGATATTTTCCAGACACTTTTGGGTTGACCAACGTGAGAGCAAAAATTAGCCGATCAATTTAGCTCTAGGATATCGCATAAACGTTAAGTTATAGATATTATATGATACTATGGCTTAACGTCTTTTTTTGTGTTAATATAAAAAATAGAATAAACAATACGCATATTGTGCTGTAGCTGATGTTGATGTATATATTGGCGTTAAATATGATATAAGTGCCAATAAAGCTTGTTACAAAATGTATACATCATTTGATGGAGATGTTGTAGAGAAAATATTTGCTTCTGATAAGGATGATATTGTAAATGTAACAAATTCATTCAATTTAGAAAAAACTATAGCTCGTGAAATTTCAAGAACTCCGGAGGATTATATTACTAATCACCCCAAGAAAACAGCAAGTAAAGCAATTGCTGAAAATGCAAATACCAAATATGAAGTAAAAGCTTTTCATACATTTTATATTGATTTTTCTTCTGATGTCTTTAATGAATATTACAGTTTGGGGTACGACATGTATTCTTTGAAAATTGAATATCGATTCAGAAGAGAAAAAGGCAATGCTAAACTTTTTTTCAAGTAACTACATTAGACCATAATATTGGCTTATCCAGTGAAGTTGCTGATAAAAATGCAGATAGTGATGGAGTTAGTATAACTGAAAAGAATATAAGTAATTTAGCAAATGAAAAAGGTTTTTCAGTAATTTTTAACAATCATAATATAAATAGTTATTTTATTGTATATTTTAAAGTGACTTTTACATTTTATTGCAGCAGAGCTATATATTAAAAAAACTGTATTAAAATACATAAACCTTATTTGTATTTTAATACAGTCTTTTATTTTGATATATTTTTTTTATCGCACTTATTGATATATATAGTTTTTACTATTGTGTCATTTTCAATGTCTTTAAGGACCAATGAATTAGCAGCAATTATACAATTATCTCCAATTGTAATAGCACCAAGAAGAGTGCTATTTGCTCCTAGCATAACATTGTTTCCAATTGTTGGATGTCTTTTTTCTCCGTGTCTTATTGAAGTTCCAGTAGCTCCTAAAGTAACTCCGTGATAAATTAAAACATCATCGCCGATAACTGCTGTTTCTCCGATAACTGTTCCTGATCCATGATCAATAAAAAGTCTTTTTCCAATTTTAGCACCTGGGTGAATTTCTATACCGGTATGCTTTCGTGAAAAATAACTGATTAATTCAGCTAGAAACTTCATATGATGAGTAAAAAAGAAATGAGCAATTTTATATGAAAAATATGCGCGCACCCCCGGATATGTGAATAAAATTTGAAAGAAATTATTGGCGGCAGGATCACGTCTTTTTATAGAAGCAAAGTAGCTTTCTTGTTTAATTTTTTTCTGTGACATATTTATTTAAAACATTAAGATATTTTTGAATAGAATCATAATTGATAACAAGTATATTCTTGTTTGCTAAACCAGATTTGGTGGCAGCAACAATATTAGCTGCTGTAGTAATGCCATAGTCATGACCATGTTTAAATAGTTCTATCGCCATATCATATGCTTCATTTTTTGTTATTGATACAATTTTTTCAATATTGATACCTTGAACATTTGGTGGATAAAAATTAGGACCGACCCCCTCTAAAGAATGAGGACCAAATTGATGTTCTGACAAGAAATGTGCTTCATCAGGTTCATAAGCGATAATTTTTAAATTCGGATAGTATTTTTTTAATTTGGAAGATAGAGCATTGATAGTTATACCAGTACCGACACCAGAAACTATATAGTCGATATTTGATAATTCTTCGCTTATTTCTTTAGCGGTATCTTCGTGAGCACCAAGAAATATTGGATCGAAGAATTGATCGAAATAAAAGTTATTAGGTTTTTCCGCCTCTTTTTTTGCTTCTTCAATGGTTTTAGTCATTCCACCTTCGATATAATGGGCTTCAATTTGCATGACATTCATAATTGTTCTTCTTTCGGAAGAAGTAGAACTAGGCATATACACTTTAACTTTGAGATCGAAAAAAGGAGCAATAGTTGCTAAAGATATTGCAGCATTTCCTGAGGATGCTATTTCAAGAGTATAACCAGGTTCAATTTTTCCATCAGATAATAATTTTTTTAATCCATATAAAAATACACGATCTTTAATCGATCCTGAAGGATTTTTGCTTTCTTCTTTAACAAATAAATGATTATTGTTTTTATCAATAAATTCTGCTATTGGGGTTTTATTAATTTTAAATTCACTTAGATCAATATTCATAATTACTCTCCTATTTATGTTATTATATTTATTATATCGGAGGACATTCAATGAAAACGATAATTTTTTTAGGAACTCCACAGATGTCGGCTGATCTTTTAGAAGAAATAATTAAAGATAATAAGTATAAAGTTGTTGGAGTAATCAGTCAACCAGATAAACCTCTTGGAAGAAAGAAAATTTTAACCCCTAGTCCAGTTTCTATGGTTGCTTTAAAATATAACATTCCACTTCATAGACCAGAAAAATTAAATAATGATTATGAATTTATTGAACGATTACAACCAGACTTGCTTTTAACATTTGCTTATGGACAATTAATTTCTACAAAAGTATTGTCTTTAAGTAAATATCAAGCCTTGAATCTTCATGGATCTTTATTGCCAAAATATCGCGGTGCAGCTCCAATTCAATATGCACTTAAAAATGGAGATAAGAAAACCGGTGTTTGTCTAATGGCCATGGTAAAAAAGATGGATGCTGGAGCAGTATATGGTAAAGTTGAAATTAGTATAGATGAAGAAGATAATTATACTTCTTTATGTAAAAAAATAACGGAAGCCAGTCATATTTGTATGAATAGATACTTGCCAGATTTTTTTGAAAATAAAATTATTCCTTTAGAACAAAATGAAGAAGAAGTTACTTTTTCTCCAAGTATTAAACCAGAAGAAGAACATTTGGATTTACAAAAATCTTCTGAAGAATTTTTGAATCAAATTAGATCTTTAAGTGGAACTCCATGTGGCTATCTATATTTGGAAAGTGGTGAGAAATTCAAAATTTATAAGGCACATTATTTGAATGATTTAGTTGAAAGTGAAGTTGGAAAAATAATAGTAGCCCATAAAAAAGATTTAATTATCCAACTCAAAGATGGCCAGATAAATTTAGATATTGTTCAAAAATCAGGAAAAAACAAAATGGATAGTCAGTCTTTTAATAATGGAACTGCTTTTTTAGGAAGCGTATTAAAATGAATAGGAGAAAATGGATTACTTATATTTCATTAAGTGCTATATTCATTGCCTTAAATATTGTATTGACAATATACCTTATAATCCCACTTCCAGGACAAGGATATGCAAATTTATCTGATGCAATAATAATTTTATTATCTAGTTTGATTCATCCATTATTAGGAGCAGTAGTTGGAGCTATCAGTGGTGCCATTAGTGATTTAATTCTTGGATATGGAATCTATATTCCTTTTACTTTTTTAATAAAAGGGATTGAAGGATTAGTTGTAGGATATATTTTAAGAATTATATTTAAATCAAAACCTAAAATTGGCTTATTTTTAGTTTTTCCAGTTGCTTTTTTAGGTGGAATACTTATGATGAGCGGATATTTTTTCATGGAACTTGCTTTTTTTGATTTATCAGTTGCAAGTGCGGATATCTTAGGAAATTTTTTACAGGGAATAGTTGGATCTATTTGTGGAACAATTTTATTTTATCCATTGTTTAAATTACCTATTATCAAATATTTAGATAATAGTGCAAACGCCTGTTTATTAGAAAAAATGGGCTCTTAACGCCTATTTTTAATAATTAAAACATATAGTAAAGTGTAAGCAAGCCTCCTCGAGCCCTAGACCGGAGAAATTCGGTCTATTTTATTTGTTTAAATTTTGTATAATATTAGAAGTAAATTTATAGAGGAGTATATATGATTAAAATTACAGTAAAAAATTATGGAACAATGGAAATAGAGCTATATAAGGATAAAGCTCCTATAACTGTTAATAACTTTATTTCATTAGCGCAAAAAGGTTTTTATGATGGATTGAAATTTCATCGCGTCATTAAAAATTTTATGATTCAAGGTGGTGATCCACGTGGAAATGGTACAGGTGGTCCAGGATATTCAATTTATGGTGAATTTGCTGCAAATGGCTTTAACAATCCGATAAAACATACACGCGGTGTTATTTCTATGGCTAGAGCTATGGATCCGAATTCAGCAGGTAGCCAATTTTTTATCATGCATAAAGATTGTCCATATTTAGATGGTAATTATGCTGCTTTTGGAAAAGTAGTTAAAGGCATTGAAGTTGTTGATAGTATTGCTAAAGTTCGCACTACTCCATCTGATGCTCCATATGAAGATGTTGTCATTGAAAAAATTGAAGTAATTGATGAAGTTGCAGACGATTTTGAAAAAATTTTATAAAATTAAATAATTGATACAAATTTTATTTTTTCCATGTTATTATATTAATAAGGTTATTAAATTGGAGGTAAAAGATGTTTGGATTTGGTAAAAAAAAGAAAGCTAAGGAAGAGGAAGCAAGAAAATTAGCTGAACAACAAGCTGCTGAAGCTAAAGCTGTCGAAGAAAAAAAGAAAGCTGAAGAAGAAGCTTTGAAAAAAGCTGAAGAAGAGAAGAAGGCTAAAGAAGAAGCTGAAAAAGTTGAAGTAAAAGAAGAAACTGAAGAAACAGTTGCTTCTGCTGAAGATAATGAAGAATTAAACGAAGATTCTGAAGAAGCAAAAAAAGAAGCTGCAAGAGTTTATCATATTGCAAGAAGAGAAGCTGAAAATGAAAGAGGATATATTTGGATTGTTCGCTTCGGTGGTTCTGATAAAGTAATTAAATCTTTTGCTACACAAGCTGAGGCAATTGCTTTCACAAAAGAATTGGCTAAAAAATATGATCGCCGTTACGTAATTCATAAAGCTTCTGGCGGTTTCCGAAAAATGAAATATTAAAAAAATAAAAAAGAATGCTAATAAAGAAAAACTTTAAATAGCATTCTTTTTTTGTGAGAAAATTTTTTTAGTTATTGCTTTTAAAAATGTATTTTTGCATCAGAGAGTCTAAAGAAATATTTGTCTTAGCAAATGGAATTAGGAATAATAAAATTGAAATAGTTAATGTGAGAAGAGGCGGAATTAAAATATTCATATATGTTTGATGGAGAAGACTGATAATTCCTAAAAGAATTGATATAGCAACGCGAAAAATTGTAGAAATCATTATCGATTTATTATTTCTAGTTATTGAAAGTTCGTTTGGTGCATTAGTATTACCTAATTTTAAATCTAAAATCTGATTAATATAATTTAATGCTAAAGAACTAATCATCGCAGCAATAAAATAAATAAATAGTTCAAAAATATGATAAGGAAAAACTATAGCATATATAAAGAAATATAAAATTATCAAAAAATAACTTATTGTAGTAGAAGGAAATAGTTTAGCCCAAAATAATTGATGGTTATCGACAGGTAAAATAGATAATCCTACTATTGTTTTCATATCTTTTGAATAAGATACGCAGGGGAGAGTGTTTACGATATTTAATATAGGGGCACCAATACCAAATATCATTAATGATAAATAGTCAGAAAATATTGGAACAGTTTTTAATGATATAAGACTAATTGGTAAAATAATAATTATAACTATTCCAAAAAATAAGATTGGTACGACAAAAGAAAATAAATATGTCCCTGATTTTATGATTGATTTGAATTCTGAAGAAACATAATTAAAAAATAATGATTTTTTCGAATATTTTTTTTGAAAATAAATATCAAATTGTTGATCTAATTCTTTTTCAGAAAGCTTTTTAGAGTGAGATAAAGTAGAAACCTGAAGAGATTTTAAATAGGTAAAGCGTGCCAAAAAGTAAATAAGAGCAAAAGATAAAATACCGATAAGCAATGTAATTATTCCAGAAAAAATATTGCTTCTTCCAGTAAATCCAAGAATAAAGTGATTGAAAGTATCCATAAAAAAGCGACTATTAATATAATTTATTTCAAAGCCGAAAATGCAAGAAAAAATTAAAATAAGAACAAAATAAATCGCCGACATTACTTGTTTGTGTTTTTTTAATTTGCATACTTCTGATAAAAATATACCAAGAAGAAAAATAAGACTAGAAATTAAAAATTGAGAACCAATATAAAACAAAAAAGGTGTTAAAAATGTAAAGAAATTAAACTTTAGACCTTTAATAATAACCACAATCCAGTAACTTAAAGGAGCAGATATTGGAATTAAACAACCTAGGATAAATGAAGAAAAGAATTTTGCTGAAAAAATTGTTTCACCACTAATAGGTAAATGAAGATAATTTAAATCATCGTTATTTAAAAAATAAGAACTGAAGATATACGATGTTGAAAATAATAAAGTAATGGATATAGTATTGTTAAAAGCGAAAGAAGCATAAGTTGTTAAAATGTCATATCCAGCAACTGAAGGCAATGTCAATAAAAAAATAATTCCGATAATTGTGAATAATAAAGTAGTGAGAAGACTATTGATAAAAGGATTGGAAAAAGAAAGAGTAATTCTTCTTTTTTTTGAATTAGAACTATTCCCAAGGTTGATGGATTTGACCATCATTTTAAATACAGTTAAGAAATTATTCATTATTTGTCATCTCCAAGAAAATGTCTTCTAATGATTTTTTATCTGAATGGGATTGTAATTCTTTCATTGTTCCACAAAATAATAAATTACCCTTATTAATAATTCCAATTCTATCACACAATCTTTCAGCAGTTTCTAAAACATGGGTTGAAAATAAAACAGATTTACCTTTTTGAGCATGTTCTTTCATAAGTTCTTTAACAATATGTTGGCTTTGTGGATCTAGTCCAGTTAATGGTTCATCTAAAATCCATGTTTGTGGATCGTGAATTAGAGCGCTGACTATCATTATCTTTTGGCGCATCCCATGAGAATAAGAATCGATTAAATCATTTAATACATCATAGATTTCTAATCTTTTTGAGTATTCATTAATTCTATTTTTTAAAGTTTCTGCATCGACTTTAAAAATTTTTCCAATATATGTTAAAAATTCAATTCCTTTTAAACGCAGAAATGAATCAGGTGAATCCATAACGTACCCAAATTCTTTTTTGGCGGCGACAGGAAATTTTGAAATGGAAATATCATTGATAAAAATTTCACCTTGAGAAATGTCAGTTAATCCAGTAATCATTTTTAAAGTTGTACTTTTTCCAGCTCCATTAGGACCTAAAAGACCAAATATCTCTCCATCATTAATTGTTAAGGAAAGGTTATCGACGGCTACAAGTTTTCCATAATTTTTACTAACTTTATCAATTTTTATCATAAGTAAAATCTCCTTAGTCTCAATAATTATACAAGGTAATTTATAAAATTAAAACTTAAGAGATGGACAAAGTTCTTTAAATCTATAAAATTATTACTTATAATAAAAAAAGAGGTGAATATGAATAATATAATTAAAACTGAGAGACTTGATCTTGTTCCTCTTGATTTGAATGATCAAAATCAATTGATCGATATATTGACTAATCCACAAATGACTACATATCGTGAATCTGATTTTACTATTTCGGAAATTTTTGATTTAATAAGTTCCTCATCTTCATCAATATCTAGAGGGGATGTTGGATTACATGCTTTAAAATTAAAAGGTAGCGATATTATTATTGGCGTTATTGGTATAAGAAAAGCAACTATGGATAATCAAGAAATATATGAAGCATTAGCTTATTTAGATCCAAAATATTGGCATTCGAAATATGCTAAGGAAGCGTTGTTTGCTTTAATGCAAGATGCATTTGATCATGGAATAACGGATATCCACGCATTTATCAATATGGAAAATTATAATATGCAATTTTTACTAGAATCTTTAGGATATATAAAAATAGGAGATCAAACAATAAATCTTAATTACAATATTGTAACAAGAGCACATTATATTGCTCATCCAAGTGAAAATAAAAAAACAGCGGATGATTTATTTTTTGTGAATTTTTAAATTTAAAAGCAATTGAAAAAGCTGCCAGAAAATTCTAGCAGCTTTTAGTTTGTTATTTTTTAGAAGTGGTGAAATTGTTAATAGACTCTTTTTGAGCATCCTCAGCATCATACTCATCTTCAATCTCACCGACCAATTCTTCAATTATATCTTCCATAGTAACAATACCAATATTAGTATTAGTTTTATAATCATGAACAATAGCCAAATGTTGTTTTTTCTTTTGAAGCAGTCGGAATAAAAGAGAAATCTTATCATCAGGTCTAACAAAGATAACTGGTTTAACTATGTCTTCGATTTCACAATTTTTCTCAAGGAGCATTTCATAAAAGTCTTTCTGATAAATTGCTCCCAAGACCATGCCATCTTCAGAAAGATAAGGAACACGAGAATAGTTATTTTCTTCGAATAGATTTTTAATTTCAATATTGTTCATTCTTTCATTGATGACGACAACTTTCTCTTTTGGAGTCATAATCTTTTGAACAAGAGTATCATCAAAGATGATTGATTTTTGAATTAAGTCATGTTCATTATCGTTCAAAACACCTTCATCTTTAATATCGGTAACAATCATTTTAAACTCATCTTCTGTCAAAGTCGGTTTCTTTTTATCAGTTTTGAATATTTTGGAAAGCAATATTTTCCAAAGATCGAAAATTTTTGTTAAAGGATAAAATAAATAATAGAAGAAGACAAAAACATAAATTGTTAAGCATAAGAATTTTTCTGGAAATTCTTTGGCAAGCATTTTAGGGGTGATTTCACCAAAAATTAAAATTACTATAGTCAAACCGACAGTAGTAATAATTGGCGCTATATCAGCATTGAATAATTCGGTAAATAAAATGGTGGAAATAGTAGTTGCGGAAATATTAACGATATTATTACCAACAAGAAGACATGACAAAACTTGGTCGTATTTACTTGTAAATTTAAGCACTAATTTAGCTGATTTTTTTGATTCAGCAATTTTCTTCAAACGGACATTGTTTACTGCTGTAAAAGCTGTTTCCGTACCTGAAAAATAACACGAAAATGTAATAAGAAGAATAAGAACGATTGTTAGTGGAATTACAATTCCTAAATTAACATCGGCATAGATTAATAATGATCCTAGACTAGGGTCGTCCATAGAAGAAAAACCACCTTACCTTTCAATTGCCTTATATTATACAAGATATGCACATTTGTTGTCAAACTTGAGAAACTTTTCTGATAAAAGAGAGTAAAATAAAAATATGGAAAAAGAATTTAAAGATATTGTTTGCCAAATTATAAAAAATTCAAATTTTATTAAAATGGATGAAAGTATTCATCATGGAAATGTTTCAACCTATAAACATTCTTTGCTTGTGGCTTATTTGTCTTATCTTTTTGTAAAAAAGCATAATCTAAAAAATATTGATATATATTCTTTGATTAGAGGCGCAATGCTTCATGATTATTATTTATATGATTGGCATAAAAAGAAAGAAGGACATAGATTTCATGGATTTCGTCATCCTTATTTTGCATTAAAAAATGCTTTAAAAGTATTTCCAGATTTGAATAAAAAAGAAAGAAATATAATATTGAGACATATGTGGCCTTTGACTATAATTCCCCCTAGATATAAAGAAGCCTGGATAGTTCAATATTGCGATAAAAAAGCTACATTTCACGATTATTTTTCAAAGAAGAAAAAAATAAAAAAATAGTTCGTGTTTTACACTTTACAACATGTATGATAATATATACTAAAGGTTAAGCAGATGAAAAAAATAGTTAATGTATTGCCATTATTAATTTTATTAAGCCTAGCATCATGTTCTTCGTCAAGAAGTACTATTTTAACTTTTGATGCTAATGGAGGATATTTTGATGACAATGAAAATATAACAAAAATATTTTCTAAAGGAGTTATAAATACTGAAGTAGCAGAAGCTGATTTAAAGATTCCATTAAACAAAGATGAAAATAAAATTTTTGTTGGATGGGTTGAAGAGAATTCGACAACTATACTTCCTGAGAATTTAAGATATCCATATATAGATTCGACAATTTATGCATATTGGTTAACAAAAGTTTCAATTACTTATGTGACAAATAAAGAAAATGTTTCACATAGTGATGAAATAGGATATGAAGGAAAATATGTTTCTTTATGGATACCAGAGCTTTCAGATGATGAAGGTTATGTTTTTGAAGGTTGGTATATAGATAAAACATTTGAGACTAAATTTGATTCTAAAGTTTTTCCATCCCAAGATATAACTTTATACGCTTTGTTTGAAAATTATCCGACGATTAATTTGCATTATTCTGAAAATAAGGTTGTTGAGTATAATGGCAAAGCTGGTTCTAAGATTACTTCAACTTTTGAAAGTTATAAAGTTGAAGATGATGAAACATTTGAAGGTTGGTTTTATAAAACTATCGAAAATGGAATAGAAGTTGAAAAAAGATTCTTTTTTGATTATATGCCAGGAACATCACTTGATTTATATCCGAAAACATCTAAGGATAGAAAAGTGACTATATCATTTGATTTAGGAAATGATCATCAAGGAAATATAGCTTCATTAGTTGGTTTGCCTGGTGAAATAATTTCAAAAATACCTTCACTAGAAAATATAGATTTTAAAAATTGTACATTCGAAGGCTGGTTTTATATTGTAGATGGACAAGAAGTGAAATTTGATTTCAGCAAATTTCCAAATACTGATCTTAAGTTAACAGCCAAGTGGAAAGAATATCCAACAATTTCTTTTGATACTTTAACATTAGGTAATCAAAGTTATGCTACAATTCAATTAAAGGCTGGTGAGAAATTACCAGTTCTTCCAATCCCAACAAAAGATGATGAAGAATTTCTTTATTGGACATATATAAAAGATGGCAATCAAATAAAATTTGATTTAAAAACAATGCCGGAAGAATCAGTTGTTTTAATACCTGTTTTCCAAAGTAAAATCAATATTACCTTAAAGTATATTTATAAAGGCACAGAGCTTTTAGAAAATGAAAAGAATGTTAAATTATCTTATAATCAAATTATAGATGATACATTTATTACTGAAAATGTTAATGTGCCAACAGGATATGTAATCGAAGGAATATATGATGGAGTATATAATAAGGAAAATCAGAATTCAGCAAATGAAATTTCTTTGCCATATCTTCCGAGTGGAGATGAAATAATTTATATAAATATAGTTAAGGAAATAACAATCAACGTTTTTACTGTTACTGAGGCAACTAATCCATTGTGGTATTTAGAAGAACAAACTTTAAGTGTTTCTAATTTTAGAAAGGTAACAACTCTAGTTGGCGGAGAAGGTCAAAATATAGTTTTTGATAAAAACTTAGCAGCAAAATATGGATACGAAATTGAAGGTTATTATGAATCTGATGATACTAATAATATTTCTTACGATAAAATAAATAATCTTTCGATATTTCCATATGTTGAAGACGGAAATTTAACAGAAATAAATGTCTTTATAAGATATATAAAGAATAATTAAAGTCAAAAAAAGTTCAATTTAACGTTAAATTGAGCTTTTTTTCTATATTGAAAGCAGTGTCGAAAAATAAAAAAACAAGTAAATTTTAATTATATTAAAAAAATAAGCATTTTTTATCTTCAAAATTAATAAAATATAAAGACTATCAACTTTAATTTTAATGGTTGATAGCGCTTACTAAAAATGTAAAAATAAATGTGATAAAAGCGCTATCATTTGCCTTTTATCTTGCTAAATGCAATAAGGAGGAAAAATGAAGAAACTACCAAAAATAGCATTATCAGCAATGTTCATGATGCTCCTTGCCGGATGTACAACTAATACACCAACAAGTAGCTCAAGTTCTGCAAATCCATCATCATCTTCAACAACTAAGGGTTCTACCGCCAGTTCGAGTTCGACTCCTGATTCAACTCCATCTAGCGCTAGTTCTTCTTCAACAACTAAACCATCAACTTCATCTTCTAGTTCTAAACCGACAGTTACTGTAACTTCAGTAAGAATCACAGGTTATGATTCAACTCAAGTTATGGATAATAGTTCTTTAACATTAAAAGCTGAAGTCGAAGGAAGTGCAAAAAATTTACGTGTTAATTGGAGCACTTCAAATGAGCAAGTTGCTACAGTAACAAATGGTATTGTCAGATTTAAAGGCGTCGCAGCTGATTCTGAAGTTACAATTACCGCAACAAGTAGAGATGATCAAACAAAATTTGATTCTGTTACATTCCAAGTCAAACATGGTATTATCAATACCGCAAATTCCCGCGGAAGCATTGATACATCAATGATTTTTGAAGATGGAACTATCACTACAGACATTGGTGATACCGCTCTTCTTTTTGCTGATGTTTATGGTACAAGATGGTATGTTGAAACTACCATTACAATCAATGAATTCTTAGAAACTGAAAATTATCCAAAAATTGGTCTTATGACTGGTACAGATTCTAATGGTTTCTGGAATGGATTAGATATGAAGAACTACTTCTTCTATATCGATGCTTTAAAGGCACAATCTTCCTGGACTAACTTTAATTTTGTTGCACAAAACGAAGCTGGTACAGACTGGGATTGGGGACATCAAAAAGCTCCATTCACTGTCGCTGGTACAGATAAAGCCGAAAAAGGTATGCCATTCAAAATGGGTCTTTTAAGAGATGGTGCAGATTATTTCTTATTTGCAGAAAAGACAGTTGATGGCGAAAAACAAATGTATGCATATGCACATACAAATATCACCGATATTGCCGCTGATGAACCATCTTATGCATGGATTGGTGGTTGGTCAACAAGCTATACAATTTCTGATTATAGAGCTTTAGTTGGTGAACAAGTTGATGGTATGTATGGTGAAGTTACAGAAATTAACTTACCAATGGAATCAACAGTTTTATTCACTGGTGAAAGCTATAAATTAAATGCAACAACAAATACTATTAATTATGATTACAAGAATTTAAAATTCTCTTCAAATAATGAAACAGTTGCTACAGTTGATAAAGATGGTAATATCCAAGCTACAAATACTCCAGGAAAAGCTGTTATTACAGTCAGCTATGGCTCATTAAGCAAAGAATTTACTGTCGAAGTTACAGATGATGCTAAGTTCAAAGTTGACATTGATGGTAAAATGGATGATCTTATTTGGTCAGAAGAAGTTAAGAACAATAAATTTCATTATGCCCTTAATGGTGAAGGTGAATATATTGATTTCTATGCTGCCAAAAACTCCAAAGGTGTTTATATCTATGCTGACTACTATGTAAATGAACAAAAGAGTGGAAATACCTCTGGTAACTGGTGGGAAAACGATAACTTTGAATTTAGATTTAAAACAGTTAGTGATCGCACTGTCAAAACTATTGAAGGTTTAAATACTGATGCTACTGGTGGCCAAGGTTGGGTCAGTGGTAACAAGACATCTAACCTCACAAAATACTATGTTTCTACACCTGAGGTTCTTGAAAATGGAAAATCTCACTTAGTCTTTGAACTCTTCTCTTCATATGAAGATTTACAAAGAAGAGGTGAAACTGTAAATAAGAATACTCCAATTGGTTTCCAAGTTGGTTCTAACCCTGCTTCTGGTTGGAAAGCTTGCCAATGGTGGGATTCAAATGATTTCTCAGCATATCCAAAAATCACTGAAGATGGTTTCCAATATACAGTAGATGAAACTCTCATTTGCCCTACAGGTGAACATGATTATACAAACTGGACAGTTGAACAAAAAGCAACATGCACAGCTGATGGAACTGAAGGACATCATTGCAGACTTTGTGGACATCACGAAACAAGAGTCATTCAAAGCAATGGTTCTCATACTTATGATGAAAGTCAAATAACAGTTGTTACACCAGCAACTTGTATTGCTGAAGGTAAAGGTACAGTTAAATGTACTTCCTGTGGCGAAGATGTTGAAGTAACATTACCTATTGATTATTCTAACCATAGTGGTAAGTATGAAAATGGTGAATGGACATGCTGCCATGAAAGACTTGAAAAAGCTGTTGAATTTAATTACCCAGCAGGTAAAAACTGGATTACTAATAACTACATTCTCGGCGTAATGCAAAATGATGCCGACTGGACAGTCGAAGTTGATGTTGATATGGTTCGTACAAATGGTGAAAAAGATGCTGCTCGTGGTTGGGCCGGTCAAATCCAAGTCGAAAATGACGATGGAACATTTGATGACAAAGATGCTCATAAATGGTGTTGGCGTCAAGACTGGTGGGGTTGGGGTTACTACAACCTTGCTCCAGGTGCTGATCAATCTGTAGTAAATAAAGAAGGAAACTGCGGTGTTTGGGACGAAAGTGCATTTGATAATGGATTCAATGATTATAAAGATTCTGTTCTTGATAACTGCAATCTCAAACAAACTATTTCTTACAGTCATGAAACTGGTGTTGTAACAATTGTTACAATTGTTACTGCTAAAGCTGGTTCACAAGCTGGTAAACATACTACTATTACATATACAAGTCGTGCTTTCCCATCTGACAAGAAGGTTGAAGTTGCATTCGGTATGTTATGGAATATGGAAGGAACTCACAAGATTAATTCTGTTAAATTAACAGGTAATGTTGTTGAAGGTCCTCATGTTGGTCAAGGTGTTGGCTTAGTTGCTTAATCCATTAGAAATTTTTCGAATTTAAAACCCACGCAAATTGCGTGGGTTTTTTGCTAAAAAAATATAAAATTATTTTTCTATATCCTTATAATTTCGAAAAAATGTTTTCATATAGGGTTTTAAATCCTTAAGAGAATATTTCCTTAATAATTTTTGAACAGTTTTATCAACTTCTTCTCCAGCACCTTTCGGAATTTCGGTTTTAAAGTATTCATTCATTTTTTCCCATATTTTTAAAAAATGATAACGTGCTAAAACAGAACTACAGGCAACAGAAGGATATAATGATTCTCCCTTTGTTTCAAAATGTATTGGCAAGTTAGGTTTATTTGTAACAAGATACTTAAAATATAAATTTTCATTAGAAAATTCATCGATATAAATTTTAGTTGAAGGATTTACTTTAATTTTTGAAAGTAAATTATTTTGAGCGGTATTATGTAAATTTGCCATGATTTTATGCATATTCCAGCCATTGTTTTTTAGATCAACTAATTTTTTAGGAGAACATAAACAAACTTCATGGAGAAAATATTTTTCCACTATAGGTCCGATTTCTAGAATTTTAGTATCCGTCAGTTTTTTTGAATCTTTGATTCCTAATTTTTCGATTAAATTTAAATTTTCAGGGGTGACATAAGTAGCAGCGACAACAAGAGGACCGAAAAAATCTCCGACACCGACTTCATCAGTTCCGATTTGATATGAATTATCTAAATAATCTTTATTGATTGTTTTTTCATCGATGACAACAGGATTGTCAATGAAAATCAGTGCTTCATCTATTATTTTGTTTCTATCACCTGAAAACATTAATGTATATATTTCTTTACTTTTATAGCATGTGACTTGAACATTGTCCAATGTTTTAACTTGAAATACAAGATATGGATTCTTTTTATTTGGATAAGATGGAGCTTCGTAAAAATCTCGAATTTCTTCCATCAGTGCTTCATCAGCAGAAAATTTAATATATGGCATAAAAATATTTTAGCAGTTTTTTTTATAAAAACTATATTTTTTAAATATTTTCTGAAAACATGCTATAATCGGCACATGAAATTAAAAATTTTTACTCCTTTTGAACTTACTATATGGTTAGTTGGAATTGCTGCTATGGCAGTGAGTTTTATTGTTTTTAAAAATAGTCAAATCTATTATTTAATAGGTTCCATACTTGGAGTAACTTCTATTTTATTTTGCAGTAAAGCAAATCCAATCGGACCATTTTTAGTGATAATATTCAGCGTGTTTTATGGAGTTATATCATTTTCATTTAAATATTATGGTGAAATGATCACATATTTAGGAATGACAGCACCAATGGAAATATACGCTTTATATACATGGATAAAAAATCCATCTAAAGAAGGAAAAAATGTCGTTAAAGTCAATAAAATATCTATTAAAGAATGGGGAATATTAGTTCTTATATCATCATTAGTAACAATTGCTTTTTATTTTGTTTTAAAAGCACTTAATACAAATAATCTAATTATTTCAACAATATCTGTTTTAACTTCATTTGTGGCAGTATATTTAACTGCAAGAAGAAGTAAATATTATGCCTTATTTTATGCTTTTAATGACGTTGTACTTGTCGTAATGTGGTCTTTAGCAGCTATGGAAAATTTAGTATATATTCCTATTGCAATATGTTTTTCAATTTTTATTTTTAATGATGTTTATGGCCTTTATAATTGGTCAAGACTTGAAAAAAAGCAAAAAAATGAATAAAATACTTCAGCATTGTCTTTTTTTTATTTTTTATAGTTAATTTTATGGTCAACAATTGAAAATTAATGTAAAATAAAAAAGCAGCATTATCGTAAAGGAGAAAATATGAATTATACATGGTTTGATGATTATTTATTAGGTCAAGCAACAAGAGCATATGAACATCTCGGATGCCATTTCGGAAAAAAAGACAATGTTGAAGGCGCATGGTTTAGAGTTTATGCTCCAAACGCTCAAGAAGTAAATATTATCGGTGAATTCAATGACTGGAATTTATATTCTCATCCAATGCAAAAAGTTGATTTTCGCGGATTATATGAATTATTTATTCCAGATGTGAAAGAATATCAATCATATAAATATCACATAAAATCTTGTAATGGAAATTATATTGATAAAGCTGATCCAGTAGGTTTTTTCTCTGAGTTGAGACCTGGTACATGTTCTCGTACATTTGATATAGAAAATTTTATCTATCATGATGAAGATTTCTTGAAGAATAGAAATCGAAATTTTGATAGACCGATGTCGATATATGAAATTCATTTGGGCAGTTGGCTTGGAAAAGTTGATGGAAGATTTTTGTCCTATGAAGAAATTGCTCCGCGCTTAATTAGTTATGTAAAAGAACACGGATTTACTCATGTTGAAGTGATGCCGGTTACTCAATATCCATTTGATGGATCTTGGGGATATCAAGTTGTTGGATATTATTCTATTGATAGTCGCTATGGAAACCCAAAACAATTCATGAGTTTTGTAGATCAATTGCATCAAGCCGGAATAGGTGTTATTTTGGATTTTGTTCCTGTTCATTTTGCAGTTGATCCTCATGGACTTGCAAGATTTGATGGATCTGCTGTTTATGAATATGATAATGAAAATGAGTATTCTCAATGGGGAAGTAAAAATTTTGATTTAGGAAAAGATCCTGTAAGATCTTTCTTGATGTCCAGCGTCAATTTCTTTATTGAAAAATTTCATGTTGATGGTGTAAGGTTTGATGCTGTCAGCAATGTAATTTATTGGGATGGCAATAGTGATCGTGGAATTAATCAAGGGGCGGTCGATTTTGTAAAAAGAGTCAATTATAAAATGCATGACATGCATAGCGATGTTATGATGATAGCTGAAGATTCTTCAGCTTATGGTCAAGTTACCAAAGGTAATGAAGGATTGGGATTCGATTATAAATGGGATTTAGGTTGGATGAACGATACTTTAAAATATTATGGGAAAGATCCTGTGTATCGCCCTTACCATCATAATCAACTAACATTTTCTATGGCTTATTTCTATAGTGAAAATTTTATACTTCCATTAAGTCACGATGAAGTTGTTCATGGAAAAGGAACGATTATCAATAAAATGTGGGGGGATTATGATTCAAAATTTGCTGGAGTGAGAAATCTTTACGCCTATCAATTTGCTCATCCTGGTAAAAAATTGAATTTTATGGGAAATGAGTTAGCATCATTTGATGAATGGAATGAGAATAAATCATTGCCTTGGAATTTAAAAACTTATCCAAAACATGATTCGATATCACGTTTTATTAGGGATTTAAATTTAGTTTATCAAAATCATCCTGCTATGTATTTTGAAGAATATAACCCAAGTCATTTTCAATGGATATCGGCAAATAATCAGTCTCAATCAGTGATTGTATTCAAAAGAGAAGTAAAAGATGAATGCTTGATATTTGTTTTCAATATGACACCAAACTTTTACGGATGTTATGATATTGGTGTTCCATATGCTGGTAGGTATGAGGAGATTTTAAATTCTGATAAGGATATTTATGGTGGTTGGAACCAATATAATGGTGGTGAACTTAAATCAGTTCCAGGTTGGTATCAAAATCAGCCAAACAGATTAACTATTAAGCTAGCTTCTTTCGGTGCATGTTTCTTCAAATATATAGATGAAGTAGAAAAAGTAGCTGAAGAAGAAAAGAAACAAGTAAAGCCAAATAAGAAAAATAAATCTTCAAGCAAAAATTAGTTAAAAAAGAGAGGGTAAAAATGTTTAAGAACAAAGAAACTTTTAAAAGAGAATTTACAGATAGAATTATAGAAAAATATGGCAGAGATCCAAAAGATTGCCATTTATTAGAATGCTATGATATTTTAGGAACAATGGTTCGTGATTATGCAAATGTTGATTCTAAACATTGTAAAGACATAGTAAATGAAAAAGGAAAAAAGCAATTGATTTATTTTTCAATGGAATTCCTTATCGGTCGCTTATTAACTTCTAATTTAGTTAATCTTGGAATCTATGGTGTTGTTAAAGATGGATTATCTGATTTAGGAATAGATTTTAATAAATTGGAAGAAGAAGAAAGCGATGCGGGTCTTGGAAATGGTGGTCTTGGTAGATTAGCAGCATGTTTTTTAGATTCAATTGCATCATTAGGTTATCCAGGTCATGGCAACTGCATTAGATATGACTACGGATTTTTCCGCCAAAGAATTATAAATGGACATCAAGAAGAAGTGCCTGATCAATGGCTATTAAATGGTAATCCATGGGAAATAAGAAAACCAAAACATTCCGTTGAAGTTAAGTTTTATGGTAATGCTGAAACATATCAAGATGCTGAAGGTCATTTCCGTTCACGTACTGTAAATGCTTTATCAGTTTTAGCAATTCCTTATGATGTTCCAATTGTTGGATATGGAAATAAAGTGACCAACACTTTGCGTTTATGGTCAGCTGAACCAGCGGATGAACAGCTTCCTAATACACATGATTTTGCAGGATATTTATCTTTTGTCAAAGATTTAACCCATGGTCTTTATCCTGATGATTCAACTGAACAAGGAAGATTATTACGCTTAAGACAACAATACTTCTTGGTTTCAGCTGGTATGCAAAGTATGCTCAGAGCTCATTACCGTCGTTTCCATGACTTTCATAATTTACCAGAACATTATGTGTTTCAATTGAATGATACACATCCTATTATGGCGATTCCTGAACTTATGAGATTATTGATGGATGAACATAATTATGGATGGGATGAAGCATATGAAATCTGCCAAAAATGCTTTGCTTTCACTAATCATACAGTAATGGCTGAAGCATTAGAAAAATGGCCATGTCATTATGTTGCTAATCTTTGCCCACGTATTTATATGATTATTGAAGAAATTAATCGCCGTATATTAATTAAAATGCGCGCAGATAATTTGCCTGAAAGCGTCATACAAAATTCTTTAATTATCAAAGATGGAAATATCAATATGTGTCAACTTGCTATCCATGTGGCTTTCTCAGTTAATGGTGTAGCATCTCTTCATACAAATATATTGAAAAAAGAAACTTTTAAAGATTTATATTATCAATATCCAGAAAAGTTTAATAATAAGACAAATGGAATAACCCATAGAAGATGGTTTTTAGCTTCTAACCCACGTTTGAGCGGATTAGTTACATCATTGATTGGAGATTCATGGATAAAGCATCCTGATGATTTAAAGAATTTATTAAAATATCAAGATGATAAGAAAGTTTTAAAAGAGATTTTAAAGATAAAAACTGAAAATAAGCAAAAACTTATTGAACTTGTAAAAAAAGAAAATGGTATTGAATTGAATCCAGACTCAATTTTTGATACACAAATAAAAAGACTCCATGCATATAAAAGACAATTGTTAAATGTTTTCCAAATAATATCTTTATATCAAAAGATAAAAATGGATAAATCATTTACAATGCATCCTAGAACATTTATATTTGGCGCAAAGGCAGCTCCTAGTTATGTTTATGCCAAAAAAATTATTGAATTGATTTTAGCTGTTGCTGATAAGATTAATAATGATCTAGAAGTAAATAAATTCATGAAAGTTGTCTTCATTGAAAACTATGGTGTCAGCAAAGCTGAGATAATTATTCCTGCCAGTGATATTTCAGAACAAATATCAACGGCTGGAAAAGAAGCATCTGGAACTTCGAATATGAAGTTTATGATAAATGGTGCTATAACTTTGGGAACACTTGATGGAGCGAACATTGAAATTTCTGAATTAGTGGGAAAAGATAATTGTGTTATCTTTGGATTAAAAGAAGATGAGATTAATACTATAAGATATAATAATTCTTATAATCCATGGGATATCTATAATGCCGATCCAACTATAAAGAAAGTTATGGATTCATTGGTTGATGGAACTTTTGCTGATGACTATGAAAAATTCAGAATGATATTTAATGAAGTTATGTATCACAATGATGAATATTTTATTCTTGCTGATTTCCATAACTATGATCAAGCTCGTTTTGAAACTGAAAAACTTTATAGCAATAAATTAAGATGGGCTAAGATGTGCCTTATTAACATTGCTAACTCAGGTTATTTCTCTTCAGATAGAACTATTGAGGAGTATAATCGCGATATATGGCATATGAGTAAAATAAAGTAATCTAACTTGATTTTTATTCAATAGATTTATATAATTATCTTTAATTTGTTTACGGAGGAAGTAATATCATGATAAAACTATTTAAAGTCAATGATGAAGAACGTACAATTGAAGTTACAGCTACTTTTGCACGTCCAGATTATCAAAAATTCATTGACAAAGCTCAGCACAGTTTGGCAGAAAATGTCCAAATTAAGGGCTTCAGAAAAGGAAAAGTTCCATTTGCTGAAGCAGTCAAATATCTTAAACCAGAAGATATTTATAATAAGATGATTAATTCTCTTATTAAAGATACCAATAAGAATTTACTCGAAGGTGCTCCTGAAGAAGAAAGAATTCTTAATCGTATCGCAGCTGATGTCGATGTTAAATATAATGATAAAGAAGATACATATTCTTTAATTTATACTTTGGCATTAGCACCTAAAGCTGTTTTAGGCGAACATAAAAATCTTAAAACCGAAGCTAAAAAAGCTAAAGTTGGTGAAGATGCTATCAATAACAAGATTGAACAATTAAAAGAAGAATTAGCAGTTTTGGAAGAATGTGATGAAAACTACGAGGCTCAAAATGGTGATACTTTAAATATTGATGCTGTCGGTTATATCGACAACAAGAGCTTTGATGGTGGTACATTAAAATCCTATGATATTGAACTTGGTAAACATATGTTTGTTGGAAATTTTGAAGAGCAATTAGTAGGTGCTAAAGTCGGAGAAAAACGTGGTGTTGATATTGTATTCCCTGAACATTACATCAAGGGATATGAAAATAAGCCTGCACATTTTGATGTCACAGTTAATTCAATTCGCAAAAAAGTTTATCCAGATGTTGATAATGAATTTGCAAAATCTTGTGAAGAATACCATGTTGAAAATTTAGCTGATTTAAAAGCTAAGATTAAAGAAGGTTTAGAAAAAGATGCTGAAAATAATTTCGAAACAGCTAGATATAATGAAATTATCTCTAAATTGCTTGAAACAAGTACATTTAAAATCAACAAAAAATATTTAGAATATATTGAAAATCAAGAATTAAGCACACAAATTTCCAATCTTCGTCAACGTTTAAGCACACAAGGATTGACATTTGAAGATTACTTATCTGTCAATGGATTGAGTGAAGAAGATTTCCAAAAGAACGTTCATGAAAATGTTTTGAATGATGTTAAATTAGTTGCTATACAATCTGCCTTGGTTGATGAATATCAAATTAAAGGAACTGAAGAAGACTTAGTAGCAACATTTGGAAATAAAGATACAGTTGATAGCTTAAAGCAAAACTTAACTGAAATGTATAAAAATGATGCTCAACAAGCTCGCAATTATGAAAATCAAATTACAGATTTAGTTTTCCGCAATAGAGTTAAGTTCCATTTATTAGAAAATAATCCTGTTGTACAAGCTAAGAAGACAACAAGAAAGAAAGCTGCTCCAAAAGCTGATGAAGAAGTAGAAAAGAAAGCTCCTGTCAAGAAAACTGCAGCTAAAAAAACTACAACTAAAAAAGTAGCAGAAGAAAAAACAGCTGAAAAGAAAACAACAACAAGAAAACCAAGAGCTAAAAAAGTTGTTGAAGAAAAAGCTGAATAATAGTTTTAATTAAATCAAATTTGTAGTAGCGGGAAGTTTTCTTCCCGCTCCTTTCACTATTTAGGAGGTAAAAATGGAAGATACAAAATTTTTAGTTATCCCCAATATTAATGGTGTCGCAATGCCAGCAATTAAAATGACTTGTGACCTAAAAACCCCTTATTTACAAAGAGCTAGTAAAAAATTGAATATCGGTGACAAAGTTCTAGTTGTTCATGTTGCGGATAGTGCTAGCTTTGATGATCCTGCTATCCTTGCTAATGGTGGGGCAAAACTTGTTTTTATCGGAACTTTTTGCACAGTCGAAGATATTGTTGAAAACGAGGTTTTAAATGGAATAAAGTATTCTACAATTCATATTAGAGGTGAAAGTGTAGTTGCCTTAAGCAATCAAACATATGATGAAGAAAGTCAAGTATTATATTCAGGCTTTGCACCATATGATGATATTCCAATTGAAGACAGCAATTTAATCTATGGAGAACAAAAGATAGTTCGAACATACGATTTATTGAAAGAAAAATACCCTGAAATGGGCGAATTAGATGTTCCAAATGAATTGCCATTGGCTTTGCACCCGTATTATTTTTCTTATGAGTTTGGCTTTAGCGATAAATTAAAAGTTCGTATATTACGTGAAAATAATCCATTGATGAGATTTAATATTGTCCTTGATGGAATGAAGACAATCGATCAAGAACCTGCCATTGACGCTGAAATTTCATCTAAAACAGATGAATCCATTCAACGTGGACAAAGAGAATATATTCTACGTGAAAGAGCTAAAGCGATAAAAAATCTTTTAAAAGAATACGATGGTGATGACATTGATGAAAAATATGACAAAGCAGTCAATGAAAGACCAGATGATTTTCCACCTAATGTTTTGCAAAAAATTAAAAGTGAAAGCTCTCGTTTAAAATTATTAGGTGCAGGAAACCAAGAAGCTTCAGTAGTTCGTAATTATTTGGATCTTCTTATCAAGTTACCTTGGAAAGTTTCTTCTAAAGATAATGAAGATATTCCTCATGTTAAAGAAGTTCTCGATGAAGATCATTATGGACTAGAAAAGCAAAAAGATCGTATTCTTGAATATCTTGCTGTTAAAACAATGACAAAATCGCTTAAAGCTCCAATTTTATGTTTATATGGTCCACCTGGAGTTGGTAAAACTTCATTAGCTATTTCTGTTGCTAAGGCCTTGAATAGAAAATTTGTTAAGTTTGCTTTAGGTGGTATTTACGATGAAAGCGAAATTCGTGGACATCGTCGTACATATATTGGGGCATTACCAGGTCGTATTATAACTGGCATTGCCAACGCTGGTACCAATAATCCAGTATTTCTCTTAGATGAAATAGATAAAGTTAGCGGTGGTGGTATCCATGGTGATCCTGCAGCTGCTTTGCTTGAATTACTTGATCCAGAACAAAATATTAACTTTGAAGATAATTATTTAGCGATGCCATTCGATTTATCAAATGTCTTATTCATTTGCACAGCTAACGATATTTCTCAAGTTCCAGCCGCTTTAAGAGATCGTCTCGAATTGATTGAACTTAATACATATACATTATTTGAAAAGATGAACATTGCAAAAAAACATCTTTTAAAACAAGAATATGAACTCAATGGATTAAATGAAAATTTAATAACATTTGAAGATGATGCTATTGAGTTTATTATTGATGGTTATACAAGAGAAGCTGGTGTTCGTGAATTAAGAAGAAAAATTAGCACTATAATGCGTAAATTTTCGGTTAAACTTTTATCTAAGGAAGTACAAACTCCGTTTGTGGTTACTAAAATTGTTGTTGAAGAGTTTTTAAATAAACCGATATTCCATCATACAAGACCATTAGAAGGACAAGTTGGTATAGTTAATGGTTTAGCTTATACATCTTTTGGCGGTGAAATTTTGCCGATTGAATGTAATATTACTGAAGGTACTGGTCAGCTTATTCGGACAGGTAATCTCGGTGATGTAATGAAAGAATCTATGCAAATAGCTTTCTCTTATGTTCAAGAATTAGCGCAGAAATATGGTTATGGCTATGAATATTTTTCAAAACATAATTTCCATATTCACTGCCCAGAAGGTGCGGTACCAAAAGATGGACCTTCAGCAGGCGTTGCATTAAGTTTATGTTTATTATCAGCTATAACAGGTATTCCTGTATCAAGCGATGTTGCAATGACTGGCGAAGTAGATTTACGCGGACGTTCTATGCCAATCGGTGGCTTGAGAGAAAAGACTTTGGCTGCTGTAAGAGAACATATGCGTCTGGTTTTAATTCCAAAAGAGAATCACAATGACTATTTAGAACTTCCGGATGAAGTAAAAAATAATGTTGAGATTAAAGAAGTTGAATCTGTTGAAGATGTTGTTAAATTAGCTTTTGTTCGTATGCCAGAAGAAAAAGCTGTTCCTGAACAAAAAAAAGAGGAAAAAGCTAGTGATTAAGCTTCGCGATGCAAAATTTTTGCTATCCGCTGTAGATGAAAAATCATTCTTATTTGATCGTCCTCAAGTAGTTTTTATGGGGAGATCAAATGCTGGGAAATCTTCTCTGGTCAATGCTATTTGCGATAATAAAAATTTGATGAAAGTATCAAAAACAGCAGGTAGAACTCGTCAGATGAATTATCTAGATGTTGATGGTGTTGCTTATTTAGTCGATGCTCCAGGTTACGGATTTGCAGGTATATTTGATTTTGTTCATATGCTTTCACTATATTTTGTCACAGGAAAAAATAAGATAAAAAAAGCTTATTTCTTATTCGATCCTTTGCGTGATTTAAAAGATGAAGATTATGAACTTATTGAAATGTTTGATGAATATCAAATACCATATGCCATGGTTTTTACTAAAATCGATCGATTGAATAAAAAAGAATTAAATTTAACCATTAAAAAAGCTGATGAAAAATTTCCAAATGCCAAACATTTTTATGTTTCATCAAGTAAAAAAATTGGCTTAGAAGATCTACGCGCTGATATTGCTAAATCTTTATCTAAATAGAATCATAAAATTTAAAATGCCTCCTATAATTTAATATAGGAGGTTTTTTTATGCGACCAATAACTTTCAATAAAGCTATTATTTTGAAAAATATGATAATTGGAGTTGAAAATATTTATATCGAAGATAATTTCAATTATTCAATGGATGGAAACGATTTAAAGATATTAGGAAAAATAACAATAAAGTATTTAGTAAACGATGGACTTAATAAAAAAGAAGAAGAGACAGATATTGATGTAGATTGTGTATTAACATTAGCAAAAATTGATTGCAAAAAGGATTTATCATTAAGATTTAAAGATTATAAAGTTATTATGGATGAACATTTATTACGTTTTTATCTGCATTATGACTTAGTAGGAAATGGAAAAAAAATAATATCTTTTCAAGAAATTGCGCCATGTATGAAAGAAGAAAAAATAATAGCAGCCATGAATAAAAATTATGAAAATAAAATAGATAAAGAATCAATTGCTAAAATACAAGAACTTTTAAAAGATGAAGATGTGGAAGTTATTACAACTTTGCCATTAGAAAAAAAGAAGAAACACAAATTAAGACAAAAAATGATGAACAAGAAGAACAGAAAATAATAAAAGAATATGATAATAAGGAAATAAAGTTAAAAAACACAAAAAAGGAAAGCTATAAAATAACATATTTTCTATATAAAGTAAGAGAAAATGATACATATGAATCGATAGCTAAAATTTTTTCTGTAGATGCAGAAGATGTAAAAAAGATAAATAATTATGAAAATTTATATCCAGGAAAATTAGTAAGGTTGAAAAAGTGATAAAGAAAGCAGTAGAAGATAATTATGGTATAGTTGTTGAAGGTATTGTTAAGATATCAGAAAAAGCATATAAAATATTTGCAAATAATCAAATTTATCTTTTGAAAAGACATCAAGATGAATATATCGAAAATGTTTTTGTGCGGTTGAAAATGTTAGGAATTGATACATTTTTGTTACCAGAAATGACTATCATTGGAAATTATTTGTTTTTCATGTCACAAAATGTTTATGCTTTATATCATTATTACGAAGATGAAAATTTATTAAATAAAGATATTCGTCTTCATTTTTATATTAAAAGTTTAGCGCAATTGCATCTTGAATCAAAATTTCCAATGAATGTAAATGATGGTTTTTATGTTGATAAATTAGATTACATTCAAAAAAGAATAGATGATGTCGATAAAAAAATATTGACGCGAATAAAAAGAGTGGAAAGAGAAGATTATCACTCACCAGCTGATTGGTATTTTTTTATGAATTATCAGCATTTACATTTAGGTGTTAATCAAGCGAAGAGGTATCTTGATAAATTAGATGAAGAATATAAGGTCACAAAAAATTTACATTTGTGTTTAACTTATCAAAATTTTGATTTTCGACATATAATTGTTAAGGCACAGAAAATATTATCATTAGATAAAATGGCTATATCTTCACCGATTAATGACCTCTTATTCTTTTTTGAAGAAAATGTTATAAATACGATAGATATTTCAAGTTATTTAAAGGAATATTTTGCGATTAATCCCTTAGAAAAATATGAAATATATGAATTGATGGCTATGTTATTTATTCCAAATTTAAAAATGAATAATGGTCAAAAAGAAGATATATTTGGATTATCACAGACAATAATATCATTAGAAAGAGCTGAAAAGTTAGCGACATTTATTTCCGAGAATTTCTTAGCGTCAGAAAATGAAAAATAACCCAAAAAACAAAAAGAAAAAAATTTTCCCAAGAAGGAAATATTAGTAGCAAAATTGTTTGATAAGCAAATAATGGTTTATAAAATGGATAAATAAAGTTAATAAAACGGAAAATATAATTTTTAAGCATAACAATATTATGCTATCTATTTTCAAAATATGTTTTTAACAAATTCAAATAGTGACTCTGACCAAACAGAATAATCATGACCGCCATTCAATGTCAAAAAAGTATGCTCGATAGAATTTTTGGACATCATATTGGAGTAATCTTTTGTTGCATTTGTCATAAAATCACTTTTTCCAGTAGTTAATAGAATATATTTAAAACCTGTTGAATTTTCATCTATAATAAAATCATCGAGAACCTTTTCTCCACCATTGAAGGAAAAAACATTTTTATACATACTAGCGGAAGAAAAAGCGCCTATATAAGAAAAATAATTTTGGTAGGAAAAAGCCGTTAAAAGACTTTCGCGTCCACCCATTGAAAAGCCGCAGATAGCAAAATTATCTTTTCCAGTTAAAATATTAAAATTATCTTTTAAAAAAGGTATAACACTTTCAATAATTTCTTGCCCGGTTAAATCATAAATTTGAGCATATTCTTCTGAAAACATGGCAGGTTCAACTTCACCAACATTTATTTTGCTATTGATACTGATAGTTAAAAATTCTTTTTTATTAAAAAAATAGGAAACATTATCAATAATTGTATCAGCAGAACAAAGAGAAAACCAAGAATTATGATCATTTAACATTCCATGGAGAAGAAATAAAACAGGATAAAACTGATCTTTAGAATAATTGAGAGGATAATGTATAGTCAAATGCTTTTCACTATTTGTAATATTAGAAATATAAGTTAGTTCTTCATTTTTATTGTAATTTACTTCTGAATATTGAGCTTTATAGTTGAATTCGGTTGAAGTATTAGAGTGGATAGATGATAGAGAAGAACTAACTGAAGAAGTGTTATTTTCATTGTTGCAAGATATTAAGATAAGACAACTTAGCAAAGTTAAAAATATACTTTTTTTCATATATAAAAATTATAATGAATAAATAAAAAATATCAATTGAAATAATGTTAAAAAGGTTGTTTTTATTTTAATTAGTTGTTAGAATAAAAAAGCTAGTAGGGATTATTGCTAAGCTTTTAGAGAGTTTCGAATTGGTGAAAAGAAACAGCTGAATAATATGAGTCGCCTAGTATAAACAAAAAAAGATTATAAAGTGCATGTTTAAAATAAACATGAACTGAGGTGGTACCGCGGTCATTCGTCCTCAGACACTGCGGTTTTTTTATTGGAGGTAAAAATGAAAGAACTAGAAAAGTATTATGATCCACAACAAGTTGAAAAAGGAAAGGATAAATTTTGGTATGAACATGGTTATTATTCATGCGATGTAAATTCCAAAAAGAAACCATTTAGTGTTACTTTGCCTCCTCCAAATGTTACTGGTATTTTGCATATAGGTCATGCAAAAAATACAGCAACAACAGACATGATCTGCAGATATAAAAGACTTCAAGGTTTCGATGTACTTTTTGCTCCTGGCACAGATCATGCAGGAATTGCAACACAGGCTAAAGTTGAAGCAAACTTAAAAAAAGAAGGCATCAATAAATATGATTTAGGCCGGGAAAAATTTCTTGAAAAAGTATGGGAATGGAAAGAAAAATCAGCAAATTATATCCATGAACAATGGGGAAAATTAGGCTTGAGTTTAGATTATTCTCGCGAAAGATTTACATTGGATGAAAAGACAACAGAAGCTGTCAATCATACTTTTAAAACTTTATATGATCAAGGACTTATCTATCAAAAAGAGAAGATAATTAATTGGGATACTTCCTTGATGACAGCATTAAGTAACATTGAAGTTATTCATGAAGATATACCTGGTAAATTTTATTATTTTAAATATCGTTTTGCTACTCACCCTGAAGATTATCTTGAAGTTGCAACTACTAGACCAGAAACAATGTTTGGCGATACAGCGGTTTGCTTTAATCCACATGATGAACGATATAATAAATATGAAGGTGAAATGGTATTAAATCCTGCCAACGGTGAACCATTACCTCTAATTGGTGATAGATATGTTGATAAAGACTTCGGAACAGGTGTTATGAAATGTACTCCAGCTCATGATCCAAATGATTTTGAAATTGGAAAAAGACATAATTTAGCAGTTATAAAATGTATGAATCTTGATGGTACAATGAACGAAAAAGCAGGAATCTATCAAGGACAAGATCGCTTTGTTTGCCGTGATAATCTTGTCAAGAAAATAGAAGAACAAGGCGATTTAATTAAAATAGATGAAATTATTCACTCTGTTGGACATTCCGAACGTTCTCATACCATTGTCGAACCTACATTATCTAAACAATGGTTTGTAAAGATGAAACCATTAGCTGAAGATGTCATTGAAAAGATGAAAGGAAAAGATAAAATCCAATTCTTTCCACGTAGATTTGAAAAGATATTTGATAGATGGCTTAAAACTACAGAAGATTGGTGTATATCTCGTCAATTATGGTGGGGACATAGAATTCCTGTTTATACAAATAAAGAAACAGGAGAAAAGATATGTTCTGAAACAGCTCTTGATCCAAAATTATATGATCAAGATCCAGATGTTCTCGATACTTGGTTTTCTTCCGCTTTATCTCCATTCGCTTTACAAAATTGGCCAGATGTTGATGACCCATATTACAAAAGATATTATCCAAATGATCTTTTGGTTACTGCCTATGATATCATTTTCTTCTGGGTTGCCAGAATGGCATTCCAAGGAGTTCATTTAACAGGAAAACTTCCATTTAAAAATGTTTTTATTCATGGATTAGTTCGTGATGAACAAGGTAGAAAAATGAGTAAATCATTAGGAAATGGAATTGATCCAATTGAAGTTGTTGAAAAATATGGTGCAGATTCTTTGAGATATGTAGTTGCTACAAATGGTACACCTGGTCAAGATAATAATGTAGGATTTAAACTCATTGAAGAATCACGAACATTTTTAAATAAAGTATGGAATGCTGCCCGTTTTGTTCTCTCTTTAATTCCGGATGGTTTTGAATCACGTTCTTTAACTAATAAAGAATTATCCTTTGATGATAAATATATCTATCATCAATTTGCTAAGGCAAATAAAATGATTGTAAAGAACATGGAAAAGTATGAATTAGGTCAAGCCACTAAATATTTATATGATTTTGTTTATGATGATTACTGTGGTACATATATTGAATTAGCTAAGGTTGAATTAAAACATGCTGATGAAAAGAGAAAAGATGTTATTTATAATGTTTTGATAGATGTTCTTAAAGATATATTGATTTCTTTATTCCCAACTTGCCCATTTATTACTGAAGAAATTTATTCATATCTTCCAGGACATAAAATTAGTATTTACGAAGAAAGCTATCCAAAAGGTCGTTTGTTAAGAACTGGATACGATTTAGGAGAAAAGCTTGTCAGCATTGTAAAATATATCCGTGCATTTAAATCTGAAAATAAAATATCTTCTCAAGAAAAGGTGACAATAAATATTAAAGGTGAAAAAGCTGATTTGGAAAAATTGACTCCATTTATTAAAGCATTTGGACCTTCTGAAGAAATAATATATGTCGAAAGCGAGGAAAACCTTCGTTTCTTTGGAAACATTGGTCTTTCAATTAAAGCTTCAAAGGCTGAAATGTCTCAGGAAAAAATTCAAGAGAGAATTGCTTTCCTTCATAATGAAATAAAAAGAAGTGAAGGACTTTTAAACAATAAAGGATTTTTAGCAAAAGCTCCAGAAGCTAAAATAAAAATTGAAAAAGAAAAATATCAACAATATTTAGAAGAATTAAAAAAATACGAAAACTAGCAATATTAACATGCATTTAGCTTATATAAAGTAGGAGAAATCTTAAATGCTAAATGCATGTTTTTTATATTCAAGGAGAAATATATGAAAAAAGAATTGCTAGATGAACAGATGGTTAAAGTTGAAGGTGGAGAGGCATTAACACTTTCTGCAGTATTATCCGTTTTAGTAATTGGTATTGTCGCAGTTATGTGTTATCGAATTTTTATGTCAGAAAAAGGAAATATTTCTTTGCCTGGTGGATATAAGTTTTCTTGGGGAAAATAATGTCGATAAAAAATATGAGTATTGACTCTAGGCCACGTGAAAGACTAGAGTTAGTAGGATTATCAAACTTATCCAATGCGGAACTATTAGCGATTATAATTGGTTCTGGCAGCAAAGAAAAATCCGCAATAGCAATTGCTAATGAACTATTAGAAAAAGTAGGAAGCATAAGAAAATTAAGCAGACTCAATTTAAACAATATAAAAATAAAAGGATTTGGAAGAGTAAAAAAAATCAATGTTTCGGTTGCTTTTGAATTAGGTAGAAGAGCAGTTAATGAATTAGAAAGAAAAATAAATTTGAAAGAATCACATGCGATTTATAGATTTTGTTTTCCTAAATATTATGGCCTACAAAAGGAAAAAATCAGTTTAATTATTCTTGATAAAAACTTAAATTTTATTTATGAAGAAAGTGAAAATAGTGGAACGTTTAATGATATTAGTTTTTCAATGCCATGGGTATTAAGAGTATGTTCGATAAATCAAGGACCGAACGCTATTTTAATTCATAATCATCCATCAAATATTCCTAAACCTTCAGCACAAGATGATGTTGCAACATATACAATTAAAGAATGCTTAAAATTATTAGGAGTTTGTTTATATGATCATATAATTATTTCTGATAATTCATATTATTCATATAGAGATAAAAATAGATTAAATAAAATTAATGAAAAATTGATAATTGATAATCTTTCGACAAAATAATTATATTTAAAAATATATTATTAAATCATGAAAAGCTTAGCAAAAAATATGTTTAATAGTAAATTTTACAAACTTTCAAAAATAGTTAAATTAAAGAACACAAAAAATATGCGGAATGCTGGATATGTTGCATATTTATCATGGTTTTATGATTTTTCAAAATTTGAAGCAAAATTAACAAAGAGAGTAGATTATTTTCATCAAGATTTGATCGGCAAATTTTTGATTTTAAGGAATAAAACTTTTATTGATGGAAATATAGATAATACATCTACTTTAATTGTTTTGAATAAAGTTTATATTAGAGGATTTAATTTTGCTAAAACAATAATAATTGGAAAAGGAAAAATCTATCGATTATGAAAAAGAAGATTATTTCTGTAGTATCAGGAAAAGGAGGAGTTGGAAAATCAACTATTGTATCATTAATTGGATTGGCTTTGAAAAGGAAAAATAATAAAGTTTTATTAATAGATGCTGATATTGGATTAAGTAATTTAGAATTGATTTTACATACGGAAAAAAGTCCATATGATTTAGAAGATGTTTTAAATGGAGAAATTGAAATAGATAGTGTTTATAACTACTTAGACAAAAATCTTGCAATAGTTAATTTATATAATCACATATCGATAAATGAATTCGATGAAGAAAAAGTATTAAATATTTTTCCAAGATTAATAGAAAATTTTAACGTTGTAATAATAGATGCTCCTTCAGGTATAGAAAAAGGTTTTGAATTTGCAGTAAAAAGCTGTACAGAAGCTATTATTGTTATTAATCAAACCAATGCCAGTGTAAGTGATGCCATAAAAGTAGAATATATTCTAAAAAATATTTATCAAAAGCCATATTATTTTATATTGAATAAATATTCTTCCAAAAATAGTAAGATATTTTTTAAGAAAATTGGATATATTTCTAACAAAATAAAATTCTTTATTAAAAATGATGAAAAAATATCTCAAGATAAATTTATTAGTGAAGCGTTATTAGAAAAATTATATTTGGTGGTGGAAAATGAAAAAGAATACAATATTTGATATTTTTTCAATTATTTCAGCTATCTATGTATGTGTTATATCTTTTTTAATTTATGCGAGAATTGACGAAAAAGGATTGATGATTAACAAAATGTTCAATTCAAACATGAATTTTACATCTTTAAACAATTCTATTGAATCATTTTTTAACAAATTGTTTCATATTAATATAAGTGAAAATGATAGTCCAGTAGAAACAAATATAAATTATATTGAATTGAGTAATCATTATTTTAGAACGGAAGATCAAAATATACCCGCTTTAAACGATGGAACAGTGATTTATAAAACGGTAGATAAAGATAAATATGTATTATCAATAGATTATAAAAATTATTCGGCGGTGTATTTTTTATTAAATAATATAGAAGTTTCTTATCAAGATCATTTTCTTAAAGGAGACATAATTGGAGAATACGAAGAACAATTTCAAGTCTATTTTTATATCGAAGGGAAAGAAGTCAGCTTCGAAAAGATCCTTTCCGCTAATTGAAATATCTCCTTTAGCGTTTGTGTTTATATTTTTGTCGATATTTACGAATTATATAAAATATGTTTTGTTGCTATATTTAATTGCAATTATACATGAATTAGCGCATATTTTAGTTGCATTATTTTTTAAAAGAAAGATAAGAAAAATAAGAGTTTTACCTTTTGGATTATATGCGATAATTGATAATATTGAAGAGCTTAGCTTTTTAAAAGAAAATTTAATATATTTAGCTGGTCCATTTTCTTATTTTCTTTCTTTTTTAATTTTGATACTTTTTAAAAATAATGGAATGATATCAAACTATAGTTATTTAATAGCACAAAATTGTAACAAAACTATGGCTTTATTTAATTTAATTCCTTATTACCCATTAGATGGAAGTAAAATTCTTGATACAATTTTAGGAAGATTGTTTTTAGAAAAGAAATCTAGAATTATTAGAATAGCAATATCTATATTTTTTCTGCTTTTAATTAGTTTTTTCTTATGGAAAGAAAAACAAATTTTATTAATTGTATATTTATGCTCGACATTAATTTTTGAAATTGTTTTATTTAAGAAAAAGTATTTTAATTTTTTGATAAAACGATTATTTAATAAAAAGCCACAAAAAATAAAAATTACAGAAAAAGAAGATATCTATCGTTATTATCATACATATTTTTATAAAGATAAAAGAATGTGTGAAGAAAATAAAATTATAAAAAAGATAATAGGAAGTAAAGATAAAAATTAAGATACCAATAACATTGATTGTTTTAAATTTTCAATATAAAATATAATAGATATTGGAGGATTATATGACTGAAATTGAAAAACAATCTTTTGAAGAATACGAAGAAGGTCTTAAAAATATAAAAAATCCAGATACCTACGATAAAGGAATAGAATTGCTAGAAAAGTCAGATAAAAATGGATGCTTTTATGCAACCTATATTTTAGGAAAAGAATGTGGAAAACATTATTCAAAATATTTTGATTCAAATAAAAGCAAAGCGTATTTTAATAAAGCGTTTGAATGTTTAGGGAATGTAAAAAATGATGATGAAAATTATCTTTTAGCTCAACATTATTTGGCAAGTTATTATCTTAATGGATATGGTGATATATTTGTTGATGAATCTCGTTATGTTCAAATTGAAGATGAATGTGCAATAAAAAAATATATTCCATCATGTGAAGCTTTAATTGAATTTTATTTAAAACCAGATAATTTAAATGTTAAAAGAGTAAATTATTATAAATCTCTTTTAAATGAAAGAAAAAAAGATGAACCTGTAGAAGCAACTGAAAATGCTGTGTCTCCAAAAAAAGATTTGCAAGAAACTTTAAATGAATTTCATTCAACTAATGCTTGGAAGGATGAAGTTTTTTCAACAATTAATTTGTCAGATTATGAAAGAATTGGAAGCTTTGACAAAAATGAGAATGAAATAGTCAAAAGTGCTCTAGCTGAAGCTTATTCGATTTTTGAAAGCAATGAGCATAATAAGTATCCAAGAGCCTTTGATTTGATTAAAATCGCTGAAAAAGAATACCCAGTAGAAGTAAATTGCTTTTTGGGCGAATTTTATGAAGATGGAAAAAATATTCAAAAAGATTTGGAAACAGCTATATATTATTATTCGAAAGTAATAAAATTTGATTCAGTATATGCAAATTACAGATTAGGAATGATTTATCTTTATGAGCTTGAAGAAAAGAAAAACATTGAATTAGGCTTAAAATATATTAGAAAATCTGCACAATATGGATATGCTCCAGCACTCAAAGAATTGGGTGATATTTATAATTATGGCAAATTAGGTGTAATAAATAAAAACGCAGCTAATTATTATTATAGTTTAGCGGATGAAAGAGGCTTTTAACATTTTTATAAAAATCGAATTATGTTAATATAAATACAATTTTTATATAAAACCTTATTTTTTTAAAATATCAAAAAACACTTGAAATTTAAAAAATAAGGAAGTATAA